>JBIOHA010000028.1:0-16642 GCA_044448625.1 Chitinophagales bacterium
TTGCAGAGCAGTCTAATAATACTTTAGATCTAATTAAGTTTACCAATAATCTAGGAATAACTTACGACAGGAATGAAGATTATGATAAAGCTTTAGAATACTATAAAAAAAGTCTTGATTTTGCATTAAAACAAAATGATGAAAACTCAGAATATCGAGCTTATGGAAATATTGGTTCTGTATACATCAATTTAGATAAATTTGATACCGCTCTTATTTATTTAAGAAAAATTCTAGTGCAGGATGAGTTAACTGCTGGCGCAATTAGATTGGCAAATGCGTTTAACAATGCCGGAGAAGCATATAGAAATTTAAATCAACTCGATAGCGCAATGTATTGCTTTAAAAAGGCAAGTTACTTTTGGGATAAATTGGAATCGCCCGAACTAAGCATTGCCCTAAGTAACATAGGGCAGCTTTATGCTACAAAAAATGAATTTGATCTTTCGCTTGAAAATATCTTAAAGAGTAACGAAATTGCCAGCTCAACTGGTGAGAAAAAATTACTTGCCACTAATTACCATCTTCTGGCTGAAATTTATTCAGAACAAAATAAATTTGATCTTGCATACGAGGCAATGAATCAATATGTATTGTACAACGATTCAGTATTCAATACCGAAAAAGACAAAACCATTTCCGAACTCCAAACCAAATACGAAACAGAAAAAAAGGAGAAAGCAAACCTGGCCCTCCAGCAAAAGAATTTGCGGCAACGCACTTATATGTTCAGCATTTCCGGAGCCGCCATTTTAATATTTATCGTGCTGATGTTATTTTACAGCCGCCGCCAGCTCAAAAAGAAGTTAGAATTCGAGCAGGAATTAAAAAGTGATCGTATCCGCATCAGCAGCGACCTGCATGATGATATCGGTTCTACCCTCGGCAGCATTTCTTATTTCAGTCAATTGGCAAAATTGCAACAGGGCGAACCCGATGAGAACATGGATGAGATCCTGGGTAAGATCGATGATATATCGAAGGAGGCAATTGAAAACATGGGTGACATAGTTTGGACCATCAATCCGATAAACGATAATTTCGACAGGCTGCTAACAAGAATGAAAAATTATGCAAATAATATTTTCAAGTCAAATAATATCCGGTCAAATTTTATTATCTCCGATGCAATAAAGCCTGAATGGAAATTAAGAGTGGACCTGCGGAAAAATCTTTTTCTTTTATTTAAGGAAGCCTACTATAATGCCGTTAAATATGCATCATGCAAAAATATAACTATCACAATAAGCAGGGAGAATAATAATCTAACCATGACGATAAGCGATGATGGTGTTGGCTTTGATCCTGAGAACACCAATGCTTATAATGGAAATGGTATGCGCAATATGCGCAACCGTGCTGCAGAAATTTCTGCTGCTTTTTCAATTACTTCCTCACCAGGAAAAGGAACTACAATTACAATTGTGGCCCCTCATCAGCCTGTTTGAAGTGCGACAAATAGCAACTCACTAATACTAGTGGTACCTGCTCCAATTTCCTTAAATCTAACGATAGCAAAGGCTTCATAAGCAAAATACTTTTGGTTTTACAAAAAATTATTACAAACCAAAAAAAATTGCTTTATGAAAAATTTAATCACAACTACTTTGATCTGCCTGTTAACCGGCGGTTTATTTGCGCAGGTCCCCGGCCTTGAATATGAACATTCGATGGGCGGCAAAAATTCTGATTTCGCTTCCGATATCATCAGCACCATAGATGGCGGTCTGCTTATGGTTGGAACCGCTTTTTCTGCAGACAATGATATCACCGATCATTTTGGCAGCGATGAAAATTCAGATATCTGGATCACTAAATTAAATGCAGACCGGTCAGTTAACTGGTCGCGTTCTTTTGGCGGAACATTATCAGATTCAGGATTTGCAGTGATCGATGCTGGCGATAACTGTTTTTTAATTGCCGGAACTGTTCAATCATCAGATGGAAACATTGAACATACACATGGAAATTCAGATGGCGTGCTTGTAAAAGTAAATGCTGATGGTGAAATTATTTGGTCGCATAGTTATGGTACAGAAGAAATGGAAGGACTGCGGTCAGTTGTAAAATATAATGATGGCTTCATTGCGGTCGGCTATTCACAATCGTATAATGATCTTACATTATTTGCCGAATTTGTAGAACCTACAATAAATAATGACGCATGGATAATAAGCGTTGATGTGGAAGGACATCTTCTTTATGAAACTACAGTTGGCGGAAGTGATAATGATTATTTTAATGATGTAATATTCTCAACGGATAATATGAACTGCATAGCCGTAGGTGTTTCTTCTTCAACCGATGGAATTGCAGATAAACAAAATGGAAGATCAGATGTTTTTGCTGTTGCTTTTAGCAGTGAATTAGCACCAATATGGGCGAGATGTTTTGGCGGAAGCAATTTTGACGGCGCAAATGCAATCACTCAAATTAATGAATCAACTTTTGCAGTTGCGGGTTATGCCATGTCGAATGATAAATTCCTAACTGAAAATGCAGGTGGTGCTGATATATGGGTATTACAGTTTGATCTTTCGGGAGAATTTATTACACAGCACACATTTGGCGGAAGTGATTATGAAGAAGCTACTGATATTATTCAGGCGCTTGATGGCAAATTAGGAATTGCAGGATTCAGCCGCTCAGCTGATCTTGACTTTCCAAATAACAATGGTGGTTCAGATTATATCATCATGGAAACTGATCTTAGCGGCAATATAATATTCAATAAAAATTTCGGAGGAAGTTTTGACGATGCAGCGAGCGCATTAATTCAATTTGAGGATGGTACTTATATGTTAGCTGGTTCGGCATTTTCTAATGACGGCGATGTTCCCGGACATATCTCAACTACTGATTATTCGGATTATTGGTTTGTGAAGGTATCATTTTATTCAACCTACTATGCCGACCTGGATGAGGATGGTTTTGGAGATATTTTAAATTCTTTTTACTCAGTTGGTGCTCCCTGCCATTATGTTGTTGATAATACAGATTGCAATGATGCAAATAGTTTGGTGAATCCTTCAGGTGTTGAGATTTGTAATGGTATTGACGATAATTGTGATGGTAACTTTGATGAAGTATTACCTGAAATTACAATCGTTCCATCAGAATATTCAACCTGTTCAGGTGAAACAATTAACCTTATTGCAACACCCGGATTTACAATTTACAAATGGTACAGGAACGGTATATTATTAGCTGGTGTAAATTCATCTGCGCTTCTAGTTCAAAAACCAGGATCATATTCTGTAACCGGCGAAACCGGATTATGTGTGAATTCGTCGAGTGTGGTTGAAATAGCATTCTACAAGCGCCCCGAATCTGTTATCTCCAGTCCTTCAACAAATCTTTGCACCACCCCTGTTGTTAAGTTGAAAGCGAATTCAGGACCGGACTATCATTATGTATGGTATTTAAATGGCGTGCAAATTCCGGGATCTGAGTCGCAGGTTTATTATACTTCTGTTGCAGGTTCATACAATGTTGCTGTAACTAATGCGCAGGGTTGCACTAAAAAATCTGCCCCTGTTTTAGTAACTAATTTATGCAGAACAGCGAATGAGTTTGGAAAAGAATTATTGGTTTATCCTTCACCAGCCGCTGATCAGTTTACTGTTAATGTGCAATTAAATGATACAGATGATTGCAATATCAATGTTACCATGTATTCAATTAACGGTGAAGTTATTTATTCTGAAAATGGTCAGCTCCAAAATGGATTGTTTATCACATCGGTTAACCTGACCTCTGAGGTTGCAGATGGTATTTATTTCCTTAATATCCAGGCAGGAAATAAAATATTGAATCAAAAAATAATTATTCAACATTAATACCCAATTATAAGAGGGCTTGTAATTGAATTTGCAATGCCCTCTTTTTTCTCTACTCATGTTCACATCATTTTCATGGAAACACTTTTTAATTCTCTAATTATGTTAACCGCAACTGTTCTATTTCTTGTATTTACCTCAGGTTTTGCAGGAATCATGGCTATTGTTCACCATGGAACGCACTAACGAACAAACCAACATGATGATTTCAAGAACCCATCTAAACATGGCAGGCCCACATCACAAGTGTGGGCTTTTTTGTTTGATATCTTGTCGAATTATTCAAGGTGCTCCTGACTAGACAATAGTTGTTCAATTAGCCATTCCGTTACAAAGGTTCCTCCATCTCTATTTAAATGCGACCTGTCCAGCCAGAAAGTTTGCTTTCTTAATTTTTCTTGAGGAGGAAGCAACACTTCACCATATTGTTTATACAATTCATAATCGAGGGGCTTACCCATCACATCGCCGTATGCCGGGAGGTATAAAAAATAAACATGAATATTTTTTTCTTTGCAGATCTCCATCATTTTGTTGAAATAAAATCTGGAATAGGGCGTCATGGTATAATCCAGCAAAAAACCATCCTCACCATATTTCCTTTCCTGTAATCTGGATTGTTCTTTTAATTCATTGGTATCAGCTATTTCAAGTCCGTAACCATAACCGTGGTCTTTAATAGTATTGCCGTGCGGGATATATTTATCTTCCGAAGTAAATTGAACAAATCTCGAAATAACAGCATCGTATACATTCAAAAAACAATCGCTATTTTTTAAAAAGGGCTGTTCAAAAACATCATCTGTTCCGGCAAGAAAAGAAAATACGGTATGATCAGTTTTGTGTTCGTGCTCCCTCACTTCAAAAACAATTGTTGATGGAGATTTATTTTCCACAAGGTCCTTTAAAATAAGATAATGTGTATTTAAACCTTCCCAGCAATAAGACAAATTTGCAATATGTATTTGCTTATTGAATTTCAGGTTGAGTGAATCTTCAACAATTTCATCATTAACCGTATTCATTGTATGGGAAGTGCCAATAAATGCGATATCAATCGGTGTTTCGCTTTCAAATATTCGGTTGTATACCCATTCACCACGATTATAGCAACTGCCTTTTATATAACAATAGGCAAATTTTCTGTTATAAGGTAAAATAAAAATAACGACAACCGCGATAAGAAGCGGTGTTAGGAATAATAATATTTTAGATAGAAATTTTTTCATCAAAATTGAAAATATATAAAACTTGGTGGATTATTCAGCGCCCCAAATATGAGTATCCAGATAATAATGCCATAATAGCAGGCCCATCGTATGGTTGTACTCCGATTACTAAAAAAGTTTCTTGCCTTAGTTTTCCTGATCAATATCTCCAATAAAATAAAAAGGATCAAAGATGGCCAGGTTTCCTGCAATTTTGATTTAATATTGAACATAGCTTGCCATTCTGCCATTGATGAGCTATGAAAAATATTCCCTATTAACATCCATGCTTCCTCAATATTGCTGGCCCTGAAAAATATCCAGACAAAACATACAAACAAAAACAATAATGAGCCGGCAACATATTTATTTAGGTGCAATTTGATTTTTCTATGGTCAAAAATATTTTCCAGGCAAACCGCAGCACCGTGCAGTCCACCCCATATTAAAAATGTCCAGTTTGCTCCGTGCCATAATCCTGAAACCAAAAATGTCAGCATCAAATTAAATTGCACTCTTCCAAAGGTTGACCTGTTTCCACCTAACGGAACATAAACATAATCTCTGAACCATGTGGAAAGTGATATATGCCATCGCCTCCAAAATTCCTTTGGTGAGGTAGAAAAATAGGGCGCATCAAAATTTTTCATCAGGTCGAACCCGAATAATCTGGCGCAGCCAATCGCAATATCACTGTATCCCGAAAAATCGCAATATATCTGAATTGCAAAGCAGATCGTGGAAATTACAACGGGAATGCCATGAAAATTCTGCGGGTCGTTATAAACAGTATCAACATAGCCTGATAAATTATCTGCAATGACAATTTTTTTAAAAAATCCCCATAACATCAATTGCAAGCCAGAAGATGCCATCCGGAAATTAAATATTCTTGGTTTATAAAACTGCGGCAACAACCTGGTTGCCCGTTCGATGGGCCCGGCAACCAATTGCGGAAAGAAACTAATAAATGCAGAAAATGCAATAAAATCTTTTGTGGGAGCAAGATTTTTTCTGAATACTTCAATTGTATAACTTAATGTTTGAAATGTGTAAAAGCTAATGCCAACAGGGAGTATTATATTAAGTGTGTTTGCATTTAACTGAATACCAAATGTGGCAAATGCATTGGTGAACGAGGTGATAAAAAAATCATAGTACTTAAAAACACCAAGCATTCCGAGGTTAGTAATTAATGATATTGCGAGAAGGATCTTTCTTTTTCTCTGGTCTGCTGTCTGGTTCATATACCAGGCAGTACTAAAGTCAACGATAGAACTTATAAATAATAGTGAAAGAAACCGCCAATCCCACCAGCCATAAAAGAAATAACTGGCAATTACAATAAATAAATTCTGAAGCTTTACATTTTTATTGAAGACAAACCAATAAAGCGTAAATACAATTATAAGAAAAACAGCGAAAACAGGGGAATTAAAAACCATATATATTTCATTGAATTAACACAAAATACTGCCATGGCCCCAGCTCCATCTTTTTATTTTCCTTAATTTTTTGTGTTCCGCCGAATGCGCTGGTATACTTCCCCATTTGAGAATTAAATTTAATTGTCTGCGGTTGATTGCTTAAATTCATGATGACAAGTACTTTATTATTATTTTTCTCTCGGATATATGCGTAAACATTTTCATTGTTGCAATCAACTCTTGCATAATTTCCGCCATATTCACCATTCCAAAGTGCAGGGTTTTCTTTTTTGATCTCGATCAGTCGTTTATAAAGCGGTGTGAAATTCCTGTCGTCGAGCCAGTTGATCGTATCCTTATCAAAAAAACGCAGTCGTTTATTCATTCCCACTTCCTGTCCAGAATAAATTAATAACATGCCGGGAATTGTTGCCGATAAAACAGCAAATGTTTTCGCTGCATCACCCATACGCTCAAATTCAGTTCCGTTCCAGCTATTTTCATCGTGATTGGAAGTGAAATTCATAAAATAACTTCCGGAAGGATAAGTTTTAAGATCTGATTTGATTAATGAATCGAGATAAGCCGGTTTTCTATTTCCTTTCGCGATCTGGTTCATCGCATGATGCCGTTCCCAGCCATAGGTCATATTAAATCCATCGTCGTGAAATTGTTTTCCTTCCGCTTCAGCTAGTAAAAAAATATCGGGTTTTACTTTTCTTAATTCAGTAAACGCTTCTTTCCAGAAATCATCAGGCACCATCATGCCAACATCACATCTGAACCCGTCGATATTTGTTTCAGTGATCCAAAATTTCATTGCATTGATCATGGCCATGCGCATTTGCCTGTTGTCATAATTCAGGTCGGCGACATCGCTCCAATCGGCTACCGGAGGAATCACCTTTCCATCTTTATCCGTAGTATAATAATCAAAATGCTCCTTCATCCATACATGATCCCAGCTCGTATGATTGGCCACCCAATCCAAAATAACATACATGTCTTTTTTATGTGCCTCATCAACCAGTTTTTTAAAATCTTTCATTTTCCCGAATTCCGGATTTGTTGCAGTATAATCCGAAATTGAATAATAACTTCCTAAACTTCCTTTGCGGTTTAATTTACCAATAGGTTGAACTGGCATCAGCCATAAAATGCCCGCACCCATTTCCTGCAACCTGGGCAGTTGTTCAGTAAACTCGTCGAAAGTTCCCTCAGGTGTATATTGACGAATGTTGACTTCATAAATGGTGAGGTCTTTACTCCATTCAGGAGCCTGGGAAAAAATTATTGCTGAAAATAATACTGCAAATACAAACGATATTGATTTCTTCATATGTGTTATTATTTTTCGAAAGTAATGATTTCGAATGAATAAGGTGTCATGTTAATTTCATAAAAATAATAAATTCCCGGGTCGGTATTGGGGCTGATGCTCACTGTATCAACAAAACCAATCGAGCCAAATGTTGGCTTTATCTTATAATTTTTTGTTTCTTCATTTAATGATATGTCGGCACTTTGCTCCCGGTTACTTTTATTGAATACCACATAAATAATATCATCGAAATATGTTCTTCTGTAAATTAATACTTCGTCATCTGCCCTCACAATCTCAAAATCACCATACAATAACGCCATATGCTGTGATCTGAATTTCGCTAATTGTGTAACTGTATTTTTTACGTCCTGTTCAAATTTATCCAGTGAATCAAACCGCATCATCCTTCTGTTATCAGGATCGTTGGCGCCGGGCATACCGATCTCATCGCCGTAATAAACAATTGGAATTCCGGGTATTGTCATATTAAATGCATGGAGCATCTTTAATTTTGCATACCCTGTTGTATCAGTTACCTCAATTTTTCTTTGCCATCCAACTTCTTTATCATTTTCATCCCATTCCAGGTCACCACTGGCGTAGGAAATAAATCTTGCCATGTCGTGGTTGCCGGTAATATTTCCCATTACATGATGATATCCGAAATAATCAAAGGTTTCATTTAGTGAAGCGCTCAATCTTGCAAATGAGACATCATCATTTGCAAAAACAGATCTCGCATCAAAATAAAGATCGAAATCGAATTGCGCATTCAATAATCCAGTGCCGATATAACTTGCAATTAATTCTCTTGATCCAAATGTTTCCCCGATCTGGTAAATATTTCTGTTCTGTGGAATTTCAACTTCTGTTTTTATTTTTTGTGTAAGCAATCTCCAGAATTCCGTCTCAATATGTTTTGTTGCATCGTGACGAAAACCGTCGATATTAAATTCTTTGAGCCAGTACATTGCTGAATCGGCACAGGCCTCGGCAACTATAGGTTGACTATGATCAAAGCTCGGCATGTATGGTTCAAACCAGGTGGTTAACCGTTGTTCATCCCATAATCTTAAATTTTTTCTACCATCAGGGAGATCCAGTTTTGAAAACCATTCAGGATGCTGCTGCCATAACGGATGTTCGGCATGAATATGATTGGCTACATAATCGAGATATATACTCATGTTATTTTCATGGGCGCTCGCGACCAATTTTTTAAATAAATTATTATCGCCAAACCGTGTATCTACTTTCGACAATGATATCGGCCAATAACCATGATAGCCACTGAACCATCTATGTGGCTCTGGAAATTCCTGGTAAGCGACATAAGGATTTTGGAAAATAGGAGATACCCAAAGAGCATTAAATCCCATGGCTTGAAAATATCCCTCATTAATTTTTTGCTGAATACCCTCAAGATCACCACCATAATAATTTGCCTGCGGTAAAACCCTTGCATCCAAAACCGGGTTATCATTCATTTTATTACCATTATTAAACCTATCCACCATCATAAAATACATGATGGTCTTTTGGAAGTCGTCTTTTTCTAAAAGCGATGGATCAGTAATTACTTTGCCGTATTCGAGAGGGATTAAAATGTCGTTGGATTCTCCAAATTCATTATAACAATATGCACGGAAGTAAGATCTTTTTATGCTAATTGCTTCCACAGGTATTGGAATTACAAAAACAGCTTGAAAATTTAATTCCTCGCTGAAGGTAAGTGTATAATTATTCTCGGAAATTCTTTTGTTGTTCCAAAAGGTGAAATACTCATTTACAGGCACTCCATCATATTCTATAAAATTCAATGCAACGGAATTCAAATTATTTACAATATCCATCTTTTTCACTTTAGCAGTTCTTATCAATGGTAAAATACTTCTATTAACTTCACCAACTCTCATCAACGAATTAAAACCTCCAATCCCATTATCGATTTTCTCCGGATTATTCGGATCCAAAAACCAATTGCCGTCCGCCACAATTTGATACTGATACCTACCTGGGTTTAATATCAATTCAGTTTGCCAAACGCCATTTTTATTTTCCATAAATATCACATTGGGGTTCCAGCCTGATAGGTCACCCACTATAGAAACTTTCGAATATGTATTTCCTTTTGGATCAAATGAAAATATTATTTTTTCTTTTTTTGATTTGCGAAGCAGAATTGAATAAGCGTCCTGAGCAGTTATAATCTGCAACTCGCTTAAAAACGGAATTGAATGAGGCGCTATTAATGTCAACAGCTTCTTATCCGCTGACAATTGTTTTTCGAAACCATCAGGGGCTACTATATTTTGGATTACCGAAACATCTGCAAAATAATCTTCCAGATAAACGACAGTTGTATCAAGTTCCAGTACAATTGGTGAGGCCAATCCAAATATTTCGGATTGAGAAAAACAATTTGCTAAGATTAATAAAGAAAAGAATAAATGAATAATTTGTTTCATGGAATAAAGGTAATATTAATGCGTATTCGATTGGCGGAAACCCATAATAGCCGCAAAGACGCCAGGACTCGAAGGTACACAAAGAAATCAAAATTTGTAATCTTTGCGAAACTTAGGTCTTTGAGTCTTCGAGGCTATTAATGAAGCCCGGGGTTACCAGAGCATATAGCTATTTTACAAATCTCCTAATTCCATCTTTTATCAGCGGAACATTAAAATTAATTACAAATCCTAAGTGAAGCCCCGTCAATTTTAATTGACTCAATATTTGCGCCTGCCAGACCGGATTAACCACTTCAACGGATTTGATTTCCACGATAACCTTCTCCTCGATTAGGAGATCCATCCAAACTCCTTCTTCAAAAACAATTCCCTGAAAATTTATGGCTACGCTTTTTTGTCTTACAACATTCAATCCTTCATGCATTAAAACATGATACATACATCTTTCATAAATTTTTTCAAGTAATCCTGGTCCTAATTCTTTGTGGACCAAATAAGCAGCATTTACAATTTTCTTTCCCAAGAATTCTTCCCGTTCCGATAATTTAACAAGCATACAATAAATTTAAGGGTTAAACAATCCCTAAATTTATTAATTTTTTTACATATTTAATCTTTGCGAAACTTTGAGCCTTTGAGTCTTTGCGGCTATTAAATCATCTAAAAAGCCAACTATACACCTCCAGAAATTCTCGCCTCCAAAAGCCTTCGCTATGCGTTCCTTTTCCATCCACAACCAAACGCATTTCCAGTGGGCCTATTTTTTTATCGAGTAGAAGATTGTACATGCGTTCCATGTCTTTCATGTATTTTGCATCGTTGCCTTCCATGGCGCCGCAAATGAAAAATAATTTTACAGGTAATTCGGAATTATATTTTTCTGCATTATTAAAATTCTCTTCGCTCGTCCAGAACGCAGGAGAAAATATTCCTCCCCTGCTGAATTTATCAGCATGATTCAAAACAATATATAAACTTTCCAACCCACCCATGCTGCTCCCCGCTACCATTGTATTTTCCCTTTCAGGTTTTGTGCGATACATACTGTCGATCTTTGGTTTTAATTTATCCGCAACAAAACCTGCAAACTCATCACCCTCACCACCACCATATTCCTCACTTACATACCAGGGAGAATATTCAGTAAAACGTTTATCACCCGCATGATCAATTCCAACAATAATACTTGTTTTCCATCCTAGCCCGCAAATTGAATCCATAGTTTCATCAATACCCCACTCACCGGCATAAGCATACACATCATCAAATAAATTTTGGCCATCGAGCATATATAGCACAGGATAATATTTTCCCGAACTCATATAATCACAAGGCAAATACACGCGGATATTTTTTTCTCTCTTTAATTCCGTTGAATAAATTTTAAATTGAATAACATTCGGATTTGGTATTTTAGTTATCGCCGGAGCGAGGTCCTGAAAATTCTCGATTGTTTCCTCGATCACCATTCCGGGTTTATAAAAATAGCTGCGGTTTTGTTTGTATCCGCCTTCCCTCAATACTTCACCGGTCAACCAGTTGCCACGGGTGAATTTATATTCGATAAAAGTAATATCAGCATCAGGAACAAATGTCAACGATATAATTCCGTTCTCCTTCATCAATTTAAATTTTCCTTCGCCCGGGTTCCAGCCGTTGAAGTTTCCGGCTACATATAAATTATTTTGAACCGTGTCGGGAAACTCAGTGGCATTTTTAAATATGATGGTTACCTGTGAATAAGAAGCCCCGGCATTTAAGAAAATTGATGCAACGAGGCCTATTGACAATAAGCCACCGGCTTTATTCAAAAATAATTTGATTCGATCCATAACGCTGCCCTCCTGCTAAAATTATTATTTACTGATGATTCCTTTTTATCAATTAATTTTGTAATCAGATTTAAAATTACAAACAAAACATTTTATTTCCTGATGCGGATTTTAATCAATACAATTTTTTCTTTTTTCATATTTTGTTGCTCGCTAAATATTTCCTTTTCACAATCGCCGGATTTTATGATGCAGGGCTGGTACTGGAACTATCCGCTTTATTATACCGGAATTGGAAACCAGATCGATTACCTGGCGCAGGAGGGAGAAAATTTAAAAAATGCAGGTTTCACATATATCTGGTTACCACCACTTGCCAAGTCTTCCAGTGGCAGCACAAGCATGGGATATAATGTTCGCGATTATTACGACATCGGCGATTATGGACCGGCACGCTGGGGCGACCGTGAAGGCTATGAAAATATTAAATCAGTTTATAACGGGCTCGGATTAAAAATGGTGGCCGATGTAATTTATAATCATCGCGATGGGGGATCGTGGGAGGATAATCCCGCTGTTGAAGGTTGGATAGAAAATATGACATATGGAAAAATTGTTGCCGGCGATCAGCCATTTCCATCCGATAGATTTCAATGCTATTTACCCATCGGAGGTGCAACAGGAAACGGAGCAGGTACTTATTATTTTAAAATTCATTCGGCGAGTGGACATGCCAATTTTTATGATAAACCCTACCAGGTAATTTTCTGGACGAATACAATTGCTGGTGATTATGTTACTGCCCCTACAAGTGAAACCGAACCCAACGGCGGAGGTGATTGCGGCGAAGCAAACAATTCCATAATTCTGGGTAAAAGAAAAAATGCGGCAATTGATAATGCAGGTTGCGGCACTGATGAATTTGCTCTGACAATTTCTGCAGCCGATTTTAATCCGGCAGGTGATAAAATATATATCAAAATGGTAAATACCGGCGCCGGTGGACTGGGAGATATGAGCGATCATTTTATTTATGGATTATGGAATGGTGCCATTGCTGCAGATGTGCAGGATCAATTGAAATACCAGACGGCAACAAATTTTGCAACTGTGGCAAGCGGACAGGGTGCGATGAATTATTTGAATTTTAAACCCAATGGAAACCCGACACAATTATCGGGCGACCTTGATGCCATGTATTTTTATTATGATATGGATCAAAGCGTTGCAAACACACAGGATGTTTTATTTGATTATACAAAATATTTATGGAGCGATGAAAGCATTCGCGGTTATCGCATGGATGCGGTAAAACATTTTCCCGGTTGGTTCACTGGAGATCTATTGGATGAATTGCACGATAGCGGAATGGATCCCGGAATGGTGGTGGGAGAAAATTATGATTTTACTCCATCAGTATTAAAAAGCTGGTTGGATGATGTGATGTATAATATGGATGCCGATACAAAAGATGCTATCGATGTGCGTGTTTTTGATTTTGCATTGCGCAATAATTTAGAACAAGCCTGCGATGCTTTTGGCTATGATGTCAGAAATGTTTTTAATTCAGGTGTGGTTGACGGCGCTGGAGGAAGTGGTTTTAATGTAGTGACATTCGTGAGTAACCACGATTTCCGCGATGGCGATCAGCCTGTGCAAAATGATCCCATTCTGGCTTATACTTATATCCTCACAAATAATAAACTCGGCGTTCCCTGTATTTATTTTTCCGATTATTATGAGCCGCTGAATTTAAGATATAAGATCAACGGATTAATGGAAGCGCATACGAGATATATTTACGGTGCAACGCAGGTGGATTATTTAAGCAGATTTTCTTCTCCATATTTCGCAAATTATATTTCAGGTGGGGCCAATACTTCATTGATCTATCAAACAAGTTATGCTGTTAGCGGAAAGGAAGTTGTTGTGGCAATTAATTTTTCCGGCTCATCTTTAAAAGTAGATCAAACGATAAATACCGCTAACATTTTTCCGGGTGATACATTAACAGATATTTTTTCGCAATCTCCTTACGAATTTATAACCGTGCAGGATGATAACCAGGTATATATTGAAATACCTGCGAGAAGTTTTGTTGTTTTTGTTGAAGGTGATCTCAGGGATGAGCTGATCGATATCTCAACACCGGTTGCCATCAGTGAAAATATTATCGATAACAATATGATAATATTTCCAAACCCGTCGACCGAACAATTAAATTTTATTATTGAAAATGGAACAGGTCCATCAGAAATTCAAATATTTAATATGGACGGAAAATTAATGATGAATAAAAATATTTCAGGTTCAACATCAGCAATAAATATTCATAGCCTAATTCCCGGAACCTATCTCATAAAAATTATCCGCGACAATAATGTCATGATATCAAAATTTATTAAACAATAAAATGATAACAGAAACTCAGCGTTCAATATTTGAAACCATATATCCATCGCCAGATGCAATTCCCGACAACGCAAAATTAGATCTCCCCATAAAACAGGAGCGCTATTTAATTAATGGTGAATTAAAAACGTGGAAAAAGGATTTCACAAAAATTTATTCGCCGGTATATCTCAAAAAAGGAGATCAATATGAGCAGGTGCTGGTGGGCGAAATTCCGCATTATGATATTGAAACGGCACTCAGTGCTTTATCAGCAGCGGTTGAATCCTATAATTTAGGCAGAGGGGAATGGCCCATGATGCCAGTGAAAAAAAGGATTGCCTGCATGATCACTTTCACTGAAAACATGAAATCCAAACGCGAAGAAGTGGTGCGACTATTAATGTGGGAGATCGGTAAAACAAGAGCAGATTCAGAAAAAGAATTCGACCGCACAGTGCAATATATTTATGATACCATTGATGCATTAAAAGAACTCGACCGCACTTCATCAAAAATTCAAAAAGAGGAGGGTATTTATGCACAAATTCGCCGCGGACCACTCGGGGTTGTTTTATGTATGGGGCCTTATAATTATCCGTTGAATGAAACCTTCAGCACATTGATCCCGGCTTTGATCATGGGAAATACTGTTTTATTCAAACCGGCAAAATATGGTGTGATGCTGATAGATGCATTACAGGAATGTTTTCAAATGAGTTTTCCTGCCGGTGTTGTAAATATGTTATACGGTGAAGGAAAAGAAATTATTGCGCCGATAATGGAAACCGGCAAAATAGATGTGTTTGCATTTATCGGAACGAGCAGGGTGGCAAATATTATCCGCAAATCGCATCCAAAGCCAAACCGTTTGCGTGCCTGTTTGGGATTGGAAGCAAAAAATCCCGCCATCATTTTAGCCGATGCCGATCTTGAAATTGCAGCAAGTGAATGTATTACAGGAAGCTTATCATTTAATGGTCAGCGCTGCACGGCATTGAAAATAATTTTTGTGCATGAAAGCATTGCCGATAATTTCCTTAAATTATACCAGGAAAAATTGCGCCAACTAAAATACGGAATGCCCTGGGATGAAAAAGTAAATCTCACCCCGCTTCCTGAACAAAATAAACCCGCTTACTTAAAAGAATTAATTGATGATGCAAAAAACTTTGGTGCTGAAATTATTAATGAACACGGCGGCGAAAATTTCCTGAGTTTTAATTATCCCGCAGTTTTATTTCCGGTAAATGATAAAATGCGGATCTGGAATGAAGAACAATTCGGTCCCATAGTTCCCATCGCCACTTTCAAAGAAATTGCCGAACCCATTCATTATATCGAAACCAGCAACTACGGACAGCAGGTTTCCATTTTCGGCACCGATGATAATACGATGGCCAAACTCGTCGACAACCTCGTTAACCAGGTTTGCCGTGTAAATATTAACTCCCAATGCCAGCGTGGGCCCGATAAATACCCATTCAACGGAAGAAAAGATTCTGCTGAAGGAACATTGAGTGTAACAGATGCATTGCGTGTTTTTTCCATTCGCACAACAGTGGCATTCAAAGATGTTCCGCTTAATAGAGAGATGGTGGATGATATTTTGGAAGAGAGGAAGAGTAATTTTTTGAGTACGGACTATTTGTTGTAAACAGGAATTAAAGTGAGAAGTAGGAAGTTAGAAGTGAAGTTTTTAATTCTGCTCATAATTTGTATTTCTTTGCGAAACTTCGTGTCCTTCGTGGCTTTGTGGCTATTGAAATTGTGAGCAAGAATTAAAAGTGTGAAGTATGAAGTTAGATTCTGCTTATATTTTATATTTCTTTGCGTCCCGATAGCTATTGGGATTGCGGCCTTTGCGGCCCTCCCCATCAGTAGGCAGGTTTGTGGCTATTGAAATTACACTTTAAAAACCGTGGTTGGTATTTTTTTCATCAAACACCTACAGAGTTATAATTAAGTGAATTGTGAGAAGGAATTGTGAATAGTGAATGGGAGAGTCATTTATTTCTTTTTTGTTGAATTTTTTGCAATTCTTCGATATCATTTTTGTCGCTTAATCTACCGGTATTGAATTTCGAAATTACCAGGTGATTAAGGTTAATAAAAGACAATTCCATTGCATCTAATGTCGCTATGATTTTTTCCTTCCATGCTTGTTCGAATGAAAGGCCGGAGACATAGGTCATAAAATCAATCTTAAA
>JBIOHA010000029.1:0-16398 GCA_044448625.1 Chitinophagales bacterium
AATTTCATTTCAATAATTTTTTAAGCATGGAGATCTGTCCGAAATGATAATTATCATGATGCAATATTCCGTGTATCACCTCATAATTGGTGAATTCATTTTTTGATGGTTTATATCCGTCGTGCAATAATTTATCGTCGTAATTTTTTAAAAAATCTTCCCATTCGGTTTCTGTTTTTTTTAAGCGATCGAGCAATGCGTTCCATGCGTTGAGTGAAGTATCTTCAATGGGAGATAAATAATTATCCTCCGGCGACTTAAAATCTTCACCATGCAATTTTCTCAGAACATTTTCACGCCATCCAACACAATGGTTAACCAGTTGCCAGATCGTATTTGCATTGGCAATTGGTCGCGAAGCAGCCTGGTCAGCGGTTATTCCGTCCAGGATATCAGATAATTTAATACAGGTCCACGGATTGCCATTGTAAAGATCGGCGAATAATTTGGATATATTTTTTGATTCATTCATAAATTCAAACTGTTTCAACTTTCATATATTTTTTTACAGCCTTGTGGTGATGTTCAATATGGAATGTTGTAAAATACATCATTTCCCGCAATGTTAATTTACCGAGCAGTGGATGTGGTAAAAGATAATTATCGAGGTCCATATCCTTCCATTTGTCAAATTTCAACACAAGCCGCTTATATATTTTATTAAAATCATTTATTAACCCTGCAACATCGGTTTTGGAATTTATTGTTTTCGGAACATAAGGAGCTGAAGCTTTACCTCCTTCAAGTAATTTATTATTATACTTATCAAGTGTGGCTTCATAAGATCGTGGAGGCCGGTTTGGTTTTCCGAATAGCAAACCCAAAATAAAACGGGGCATTATAAAAGCGAAAATTAAAGGAGTAGCCGCAAGCATAAGGTGGTTAGTGTTTTCTGCAGGGCTCCATTTCTCTTCCCTCCGCGAAAAAAAAACAGCATCCTCCATCTGCCGGCAGGTATCGGTAAAATCACTCACATTTTTATTTAGTTTAGATATGATTTCATTTTTCGTCATTCCCCGGCTTTGTGTTGATAATCAAAGTTTCATTTCAGGGTCAAAATAACTGATTTTAATACAATTTTGACGGAATTACTTATCTTCGTAACAAAATCGCACATCCACCTATTTATGTTTAGAACGGGCATTTCATTATGTGCTATGTTACTCCTCCTCAGTTCGCTTCTTCAGGCGCAAACTACTATATCGGGGGTCATCAATAATTATTATGAGGTTACGGGTTTAGATAAATGCAACAACAGCGTTACGCTTACTGCTACTCCACTTGGTTTGGCCGTAGGTGACCATGTGTTGCTGATCCAAATGCGTGGTGTTGATGCTGACGCAGATAATACCGCTTCATATGGTTCGATTCTCAATTATGCTAAAAGCGGTACTTATGAAATGTTTACTGTTCAGAATATTGCATTCAACGTTGTCACCTTAAATGAAGTGATGGAGCGATATTATGAGGTGGCCGGTAAGGTGCAGTTGGTTCGAGTGCCATATTATACTGATGTAGATGTTGTGGGAACAGTTACCGGAAATAACTGGAGCGGAGCCGTAGGTGGTGTCATTGCTTTCATATCTACAGGGGTTGTTGATTTTGGTGCCGATATAGATGCAACAGGAATTGGTTTCAGGGGAGCCAGCCCACTTATTAATACACCATGTATTGTTGCCGGTCCTCTTGGATTTGATGGTTATGTAACATTACTCGCTGAAGACAAAGGCGGAGATAAAGGAGAAAGTATTACCGAGAACGGAGATAATTTATATGCACGCGGTGCTCCGGCAAATGGCGGCGGCGGTGGAAACGACAGGCAAACGGGTGGCGGCGGCGGAAGCAATTTTGTGCAGGGTGGAGATGGCGGGCAGCTCATGTTCCCGCCAGTTGGTTTATGTGGTGGTACCTATCCCGGCATCGGTGGCCATCCGCTTAATTACGACAACGTTTCAAACAGAATATTCATGGGTGGTGGTGGCGGATCAGGAAGTTCAAACCTTGGTCTCGGAACAGGCGGTGGAAACGGTGGTGGAATTGTAATGATCATTGCCAACGACATAAAAGGAAATGGATATTTCATCAAGGCAAATGGTGCTGATGTTACAACGGTAGCTTTGGATGATGGTGCCGGCGGCGGCGGAGGAGCAGGAACAATTGCTATGGAACTCAATACAGTTTCCACAACACTCAATGTACAGGTAAAAGGTGGTGTTGGAGGAAATGTTGACAATACTTTCGACGGAATAAATTGTGTAGGCCCGGGTGGAGGTGGTTCAGGAGGATTGGTTTGGCTCAATGCAGCAGCCGTTCCAGGTTCAATGAATATTGATGCTGTAGGAGGTATTTCTGGTATCACAACCGGAGAAGCAGCTTTCTCTCCATGCTTTAATTCAACCAATAGTGCAACTGCCGGTTTAACTGGTGGATTTTTAGGCAGCCTGGATATTCCAGAACCTGCAGTTCCATTTGTTGAGTTAACGGTAGACATGATTCCCGATGATGCAGTGGTTTGCCAGGGAAATGAATTATTTATGAGCGTAATTGCCACGGGAACAGGATCGCTGGGTTATCATTGGAACGATCCCGATTCAACAGTTACCCCCGATTGCACCGTGATACCACCATATGATTATATCTATACTGTGATTGTAACTGATGACCTCAATTGTCAGCTCATCGGTTTTGTTGAAGTAGATGTTATTGATACAGTGGAAGTGACCGCTTATCCCGATACAACACTCGAGCTCGGCAATTCGATGACATTAAATACCAACCTCGACGATACCTATACTTATCTATGGACACCGGTTTATAATATCAACGATCCAACATCTGCAAACCCGATAATCGATCCCTACGAAACAACCACCTATTGTGTAACCGCAACGCATCCAACCGGATGCAGTTCTACCGATTGTGTTACTATTCTTGTTGCTGCAGCAGTTCAAATGCCCAATGCATTTACACCGAATGAAGATGGCCTGAACGATATTTTCCGCGTTCCGCCAACAGCAAATTTATGCGAAGAGATAACCTATTTTAAAGTATTCGACAGATGGGGCCAGATCGTATATGATTATTTCTCCGTATCAGATAGTGAGGGATGGGATGGAACAGATATTAATGGCATCAGCCAGGAAATAGGAAGTTATGTATATGTAATTAGAATGATTTGTGATGGTGCGGATGAAACATTTTCCGGGATGGTGCATTTGCTGCGCTGATATTAATTATTAAATACCCACATCAACACAGGCTTCTCCGTTGTCTTTAATTTCTCATCCACTCTTTTCATAAATTCATTTGATATTGCGGGGCAACCCCAGCCTTCTGGTGTACCTGCCGGAAATGTTTCCGAATCGAAAATCATGTTCCAGGAATGAAAAACAATTTGTCGCCCCAGCGCATTTGAATTTGTGCTGTCTAATCCGTGCAAATAATATTTTACATTAATTCCCCACTGGCTCCAGTCTCTTTTTCCCACTTTGTATTTCCCCAATGATGAGCAATGACTTTCATAAACATTGCTGAACACCGGCTCAGTTGCTGATTCATCCCAACCCCAGGTATGGTCGCCGCAACCATGACTCACCAATCCCGAATCGATAGCGATATTATTTTTTAAATCCCAAACAAAGAACCGGTATTTGCCAGAATGAATTTTCATGTTGATGAGAAAACAATATTCTTCGTTATAATCTTTTTCAGCAGAAAATATTTTTGCTTCTTCTGATTTTGATCTGATCAAAACGCGGTTGAATGAATCCAGTTTCGCAAGTGTATCAGTGAGCTCTTTTTTTGAGAGCCTGGTATTTCCATAATTGGTTTCGCAATTTGTAAAAAGAAATATCGAAGAGATCGCAAACAGAAAAAATGAGAGGCGTTGCATGTGATTGTGATGTAATCGTGAAAACGAAAATACAAGGGATAAAATTGTAGGGGGAAAATGAATGATGAATAATGAATAATGAATAATGAATGCGGTTCCCGCACCTGATTAAAGTCATCGTTCCTCACCACTCACCAAATGAGTAATGAGTGATGAGTAATGAGTTTGAATCCTGCACGGAATTATAATCCTTACTCCTCAATTCCGCTACTAAAATGAGTGATGAGTAATGAGTTTGATTCCTGCACGGAATTATAATCCTTACTCCTCACTTCTGCTAACTGAGACTGCGACTGCCAACTTTCCTTCCAATCCGCTCCATTGAGAACCTCAATTTTATTGAGACCCCCAATTCCGTTACTTCATACTTCATACTTCATACTTCTAACTTCTAACTTCCACTCACCTCATCAATCCATCATTCTTCAACAACTCATTGATCTCTTTCGGTGTGAGTTTCCCAACTTCTCTTTCGGCATCAATATATTCGATATCGCCGTTGTATTTAAACTGAATACGTCGTTCGATATTGCCAAATTTTGGGGAATTGATATTTTGGTAGTTTTTTATTTTGCCTGTGTCGTAATATTCTTTGCGCATCAGCATTAATCCATTGTCGTAAAACATAACAATGCGGGGTTTATCTTTTCCATAGTAACTATACCACATACCGTCCTCATAGCCATTTTTATATTTACCCTGAACCTGCACAACACCGCTCGGATAATAAAAAATAAATGCGCCGTCGGCGATACCGGCAGTTAAATTTCCAGTCATCATCAACCTGTCTTTTTCATCATATGCTGCAATCTTTCCTGAGTAAGGTGCTTCATCATAATTATATACAACAGGTTTGTAATTTGCCAGATCGGCACTGTCGGTATTCTGCATGGGTTTGAAATCTACACCGCCTGATGCAGCATGTAATTTAACGGCGTTCAGGTTTCCGTTCTCATCAAAATCCTTAGCGTTTTTGTTGCAGGAAATTATCGCTAAAGAAATCAGAAATAAAAAAATTAGTTTTTTCATAAAATAAAAGTAACAATAAATAAAAAATATTTTGGTTGGGTCACCACTCACCATTCACCACTCACTCCTTCCTTTTTAAAATGATCTGGGTTATCTCAGGCCAGATCCCTATTCTGCCGGGATAACCCACCGTTCCCAATCCGCGGTTCACATAAATAAAATGTTTTTCTTTTTGATAGAGTCCAGCCCATTGTGGGTATAAAAACTGCGATGGTGAAAATTTAAATGCCGGTGTTTCAATTCCCATTTGAAACCCATGGGTATGTCCACTTAATGTTAATTGAGGAGGGTATTTTTCTTCCAGCACTTTTGCTTCCCAGTGGCTGGGATCATGCGACAATAAAATTTTAAATGCATCGTCCGGAACGCCGGCAGAGGCTTTTGTAAGATCGCCAAATTTGGGAAAATGTCCGCTTCCCCAATTCTCAACACCGATGAGATGAATTTTTTCTCCGCCTTTTTCTATCACTAAATTTTCATTCAGCAATAATTTAAATCCCAACTGGGGATGAATATTTTTTACCTTATTTAAATTATCTTCCTTATCGGCATCCGTTTTCCATTTTACATAATCGCCGTAATCGTGATTGCCTAAAATGGAATAGATTCCAAGTGGTGCGCTGAATTTATTAAATGTATCGTACCAGCCATCCATTTCATCCCACCTGCTGTTGACAATATCGCCGGTAAAAAAAAGTATATCTGAATTTAATGAACGCACCAGTTCCACCATATATTCGAGCTTTTCTTTTGAAAATTTATCCCACGAACCGATATGCAGATCACTGAGCTGTGTAATGGTAACTCCGTCAAATGCAGGCGGCAGATCATCAAAATATATTGGCTGGCGATGAACAGTAAAATTGTAACGTCCTTTAAAAATGCCAAATAAAAATCCTGAGAACGGAATTGCGCCGATCAATAATATCGATTGTGCAATAAACCTTCTTCGTCCAACAAAAACCCTTGCATCGGTATTTTTCTTTTTTCGTTTTCTCCGGGTGAATAAGCTATAGGGAATCCTGTAGATATCTTCAAACACAATTAATAAAATCCCCACAAATAATTTTGAGAACAGCAATGAGATAAAAATTCCGAAAAAGAAGAGGTTAAATCTCGCGGCCTCCGGCGCCATATATTTCATAAGGAGAAAGCCGGTTCCGGCAATTATATAAATGGTGAGATTGATGAACCAGTATGTCCTGATCGCCTTGCGCTCATGCTTTTTGAATGCTGCCCTGATAGCAGAGGGAATAAACAGATCGGGAAAAAAATAAAACAGCGACGACCAGAACAGCCTTAATAATAATGATTGAATTTCCATAAATCTAACGTGCGCTATTTTTCATCCCCGGAATTATTGTTGCTTATCAATTTAACATTCACCTGTGGCGGCACTCCAATTTCAATATCAATTTCGCTGAGCTTAAAGTTCCCTGTAATGAACCTGCGCTGCAGCTCATCGGTAGATACCAGTGTATTTACAATAACCTTCAAAATTGTTTTATCGTCATTTTCTTTCAATATGGCTTCAATATCTTCTTTGTTTACATCGGCAATTTTTTCAAAATGGAAAACGATCCTCGGTGGCATGCTTACTCCAATATTCATCTCCTTTGTTCTGAAACCTGTTTTTTCGATGATGGGTGCCAGGGCTATAAGATCATTCGCCATGGAAAGCAACTTATCTTTTGTAAGATTTTTTACATCGTAAAACTTCGCTAAAGTATCTTTCAATAAATAAGTAGCTTCATCAAAGCCGTCACCTACAAGCGACGAAGTTTCAGACAAAATATTTTTAAACTTGTTTTTAAGATCCATAATGCAAAGTTAGTCCTCCGCCAAAACAATCAGTTTATCATCAGCAGTAAAATGAATGAGATCCGATTTTTTTGGATTTGTTTTTACACCGTAAGCCATAGCAGCATCGTGTTCGTGCTCCATAAGCCGATAGCCGATGGCTGTTTGCCCTTTGCGTTTGGCTGATTCAAGCAGGGTATAAAAATTTATTTCGCCATTCATGTTCACGTAATCCTTTATAGGCTTCATGTATATCTCGCTGCCGGCTTCATCCAGTATATCTTCAAATACCCGCATCAATTCTTTATTTTCCGAAACCTGCGTAATGAGCAGGCTCAGCATCTTATCGCTAACAATAAAATCATCTGCGTTGGTCACTTCGGCAAGTTCGCGGTTTTTGAGGTCGAGCATTTCGCTTACAATATTCAGGTCTTTATTTTCCCGCTCGCTCATATCGCGTAAATGTAAAAGTGTGATCAGTGTAATGGAATCGGATTTTTGAAGGTCTTCATTTTTATAGCTGAAAAGCATTACATAATCAAATCCAAAAACATTTAGCGACTCCAGCATTTTTCTGTCGGTGGTGTCCTCTGCTTTAAAAATTACAGTTAAATTTTCATGCTTTTCAGCTTCGAGTTCTTTTGGCTGGACCATATTTGCTACAACAATAATTTCTGAACCCGATCCCACATAATTATTTAATTCCCTTATCACACGGCTCACCCTCGGATTCCAGCCCAGCAATAATATTTTTTCTTTTTTGCGAATGATGGTCGGTTTGTTATTATTAATTGCAGATTCATTTATTTTATAATCAGAGATCCCCGAGAGTACAATGGTGTCATCATCTTCACTCATGACAATTATTTCATCACCTTCTGCAATAACGGCATCCATTTGGGGATTGATCGTTGAAAAGCCGTTTTTTTTCAATCCCATAACACAGCTTGATTCGAACATAAACAGTATTTCTTCATATTTTTTGCCGACGAGATCTTTGGCATTGCTGAAATAAATTTCATCACCACCAAAATCCATCAACTCAGTATAAACTATACTCAGTCCGCTTTGCCTTGAAGTTTGTACCATTATTCTCGCTACGATATCATCGGTTAAAATGAGTTCAGCCTCATCTTTGGCTACCATTTTTGCCACATCATAATTTTGTATATCATTCATTTCGGCAACGATATGATATTTTTCTTTTTTTCTGTTTGGATTATTGGTAATGGCCAAAATTGTTTTGATGATCTCAAAATCAGAGGCTTCATCATCCTTGCCCAAAATAATAATAGACTTTGCTTTTGCGGGATTAACGATATTCAAATCGTTTGGGTTGGTAACGTCGCCACTCCGGCAAATTACTTTTGTATTTTTTAAACTTCCGATATTATTTGCAATTGCATCGTCCATTTCAACTTTGTCGCCATTGGAAAGAATTACTATCCTTGGCTTGCGTTGATTTGCATTTGCTGCAACTAATTCAGAAATTATCGTATAGATCTTTGAGCTCCATCCTAATATCAGGGTATAATTATTTTCCATTACCTCGCTTTTACCTTTGCGGAGCTCGTCCAATTTTCCCTCAATACCACTCGATAATACACCAATTAATGTGCTCACAATAAATATCCCGCCAAGGGTAACCATCAGCATTACAATTCTGAATCCCCAACCCATGTCGCCGCCCATAGTTCCCGAGTCTAATGTGCGCATTAAACTCTGCCAGGCGGCTTCTATAAAATTTAATTCTTCAGTTTCCGGCTGGGTAAAACCGGTAATGGCTAAAATCAATGCAGCAACTGCGATCAAAACAAATGAAATTATTCCAAGCCAGATAATTAAAGCCACCGGGCCTTTGCTCATCGTATTGTCGAAAGTGTAGCGCAGTCTTTTTGAAAAAGTACTCATGTTGGTTGGGTTTTGTGGTTAAAAAAGGAATGGTGCGAACAAGCTTTCTGTTCGGAATACTGAACTGAGTTTGATATTCTTTATTACATGGGTTGATTACAAATAAGTTTGATTGGGCAGTTGATGTTGTATCAACCTTATATTTTATTTTGCGTTGGGATCTTCCTGCATCATACCGTGAATTACGCCGTCGGGATCTTTGAAATAACAAAGGTGGCCCATATTCGGGATGGTGGTTTTTGGAACAACAATTAACCCGCCATTGGATTCTACACTGGAAATTGCTTTGTCGATATCGGCAACGCCTATCGTATTTACAACTGGCATATCCGGTGCCCGGCGTTTAATGATCGCTCCGTTGATCCCCGGGGTGGAATTATCGCCGGTTGAGGCCAGCCAATACGCTTCTTCGCCCCAGCGGGTAAACGTCCATCCAAAAACATTTGTAAAAAAGTCTACAGTTTTTTGTGGGTCATTTGCAGGAATTTCAAAATGTATCACTCTCGACATATATAATATTTGTTGGTTAAGATAAGAATGCTTTTTTAATTTCAAAAAAAAATTTACCTTAACACGATGTATTTACACGTTTTTGAAGAATTTGTCGAGTTGATCAACGATCATGATGCAGAAGGGTTGGCAAGTTTAATGTCGGGCGACCATAAATTTATTGATGCGGCAGGAAATACTTTTTCGGGAAAAGAAAATATGGTTGAAGGATGGAAGATGTATTTCAAAACTTTTCCCGATTATTGGATCGAGATTGAAACGGTAACGGAAAAGGAAAACGAAGTATATGGATTTGGCTGGGTAAGTGCTACACATTCCGGGCATATTTCCGGCGACTCAAATAATTTCTTTAAGATCCCGGCAGCATTCCGTGCTTTAATTGAAGGAGAAAAAGTGAAAATATGGCAGGTATATGCCGATACAAAACTACCTTTTGATATTATCGAAAAAAATAAAAAATAGCTATGGTAACGAAATGGAATCATCCTGCAGAAAATGAATACCCGTCTTATTATGGAAAATACATTGCAAAGGTACCGGATACTGACCTCGTAGATTTTTTAAAAGAAAGAACAAAGTCCTTCGTCGCTTTTTTGGAAGCATTGCCAGAAGAAAAATTAAGTTACCGGTATGCAGAAAATAAATGGACAATACCTCAAATTGTTCAGCACCTGATCGATGCCGAAAGAATTTTTACCTATCGTGCATTGCGCTTTGCCCGCAATGATAAAACTAATTTACCCGGCTTTGAGGAAAATGATTATGCAAATGAAGCAACTGGTGAGGGTAGGACCTTTGCTGAAATAATAAATGAATTTAATGCGGTACGAAATGCTACCATAACTTTTTTGGACAGCATGAATGATAATTTATTAAGCAGAACCGGAACAGCAAATAATAATAGTATCTCTGTTCGCTCAATTTGTTATATCATGGCCGGACATACCGAGCACCATTGGCAAGTGATCATAGAGAGATACCTAAATGAAATGGCAAATATGCAATAGCTAACAGTGCAAATTCTGTATTTCCAATTCGCATTTTTGCCTGCCTGCCGGCAGGCAGGCTCATTCCGCAATCCCCAATCCGCATTTCACAATCCGCAATTCTTTAAAATGTATATTCCAAAAATAAACCGTGCTGATGATACTGCCGAAATATTCAGGTTCATAAAAGAAAATCCGTTCGCAATTATTGTCAGTGATTTAAATGGTGAAACTATCGCCACACATATGGTTGTTGAATTGGAACAAGATGATAATGGAAAGAATATATTGCGATCGCATATGGCAAAACAAAATCCTCAATGGAAGAATTTTGAAAATGGCAAACAGATACTGGTGATCTTCAGTGGCCCTCATA
Organism: Chitinophagales bacterium; assembly: GCA_044448625.1. Lineage (GTDB taxonomy): Bacteria > Bacteroidota > Bacteroidia > Chitinophagales > BACL12 > UBA7236. The sequence continues at coordinate 10,505 of JBIOHA010000029.1, forward strand.
CTTATATTTCCTCATCATGGTACGATCACGTAAATGTTCCCACCTGGAATTATATTGCCGTACATGTTTATGGCAAACCGAAAATTCTAAATGATGCTGAAGCAACTGCTTTATTAACCCGTTTGGTAAGCAGATATGAAGCAGCTTCCGCCAAACCTTTTACAATGGATAAATTAAGTGACGAATATTTACAAAGTCATTTAAAAGCGTTGGTTGCATTTGAGATCACGATCGACAGGATCGATGCAAAAGAAAAGATGAGTCAAAACAGAAATGAACATAATTACGACTTGATTATTGAACAGCTTGAAAAACGCGACGATGAACAAAGCAAAGCTGTAAAGAAGGAAATGGAAAGGGTAAAGAAAAAACTTTTTAAATAAGGAAGTTGCCTAAGTTAATTTATTTATTCTCCCGCGGCTCATCCGAGGCATTATCCTCACGACGTGATTTTTCTCTGTCGTAAGCTTTGATAATTTGCTTCACCAATTTATGGCGCACCACATCGTGTTCATTTAAAAATATCGAGGCAATACCGTCAATATCTTTTAAAATTCTCAACGAAGTAAATAATCCGGAAGATTGATTCCTGGGCAGGTCGATCTGCGTAAGGTCGCCGGTAATGATACATTTTGCGCTTGGGCCAATTCGGGTAAGAAACATTTTTATTTGTGCATCGGTGGCATTTTGTGCTTCATCAAGAATAATAAAGGCATGATCCAATGTTCGCCCACGCATAAATGCAAGCGGCGCAATTTCGATCACCCGGTTTTGCATGTATAAATTCAATTTTTCAATCGGCAGCATATCATCTAAAGCGTCGTATAATGGCCGCAGATATGGATCGATCTTTTCTTTGAGGTCACCCGGCAAAAACCCAAGATTTTCACCAGCTTCCACCGCAGGCCGCGTAAGTATGATCCGCTTAACGGCTTTTTCTTTCAATGCTTTTACTGCAAGTGCAACAGCAGTATAGGTTTTACCTGTCCCGGCCGGGCCAATGGCAAATAAAATATCATTTTCCATGGCAAGCTGCACCATTTTTTTCTGGTTGGGAGTGCGTGCCCGCACCATTAACCCATTAGGGCCATGCACAATAGCGTCATCCGGTAATTCAGGAATATCTACCAATTCAGTTTCAGGAATACCGAATAAAATGCTTTGCAGATTTGCATCGCTGATGCTGCCAAATTTTTCAAGATGCTGGAGCACGGAATCTATCTTCACCTGGAAATCTTCAATGTCTTTTTCATTGCCACGCACTTTCAACTCGTCGCCCCTTGCAGAAATATTCAGAAAAGGAAAAGTTTTTTTAATTATTCCGAGCCTTGAGTTATGTATACCATAGAAGTCAATTTGCCGGATGCCGTCTAAAGGAATAGTTACTTCGATCAATTTTTCTTATAATTTTGCCAGTACAGTGCAAATTTAATTTATTCCGGCTAAATAATTATGGCAATTGTTACCCTCACTTCCGATCTTGGATTAAAAGATTTTTATGTTGCCATCCTGAAAGGGAAAATATTGCAGAAGGCGGCTTCCGCTACAATTATTGATATTTCACATGAAATTGCTCCTTTTAATATCCAGGAAGCTGCTTTCATATTAAAGAATTCATTTTTTCATTTCCCGGAAAAAACTGTTCACCTTGTAAGTGTGCATGCAGAAAATCGCAATACTGTAAAATGTGTGGCCCTGGAATACAACCGTCATTTTTTTGTTGGCATCGACAATGGTTTGTTTGCTTTGATGTTCGAGGAACAACCGGCGGTGATCGTGGAAATCCCACAAACGGCATTTAATGTTTCTTCTTTTATCGCAAAAGATATTTTAAGTGATACGGTGGGCGATATCATCAATGGAAAAAAATTGGAAAATATAGGAAGCCCGTTAAATGCACTGGAATCAAAAACATATTTGCGGCCACCCGACAATGAATTTATTGTAAGAGCAAATATTGTTTATATCGACAGGTTTGGAAACCTCATAATAAATATTTCCAAAGAGAAATTTGAAAAGATAAGGGCGGGGAGAAATTTTGTGATCAACTACAAAAGAAATGAAGAACTGCGGGAAATAGCTGCATCATACAGCGATGTTGCAGAAGGTGAACGCTTGTGTTTGTTCAACTCCTCGGGCTATCTCGAAATTGCGATCAATAAAGGAAATGCCAGTAAATTATTAGGTTTGCATCTCGACAACACAATCCAAATCGAATTTGAATGATCATACGCACAGTTAGAATGACCTTTGCACAGGAAAAGGTAGAGGAGTTTATTGAGATATTCAGGGAGGCACAACCGCAAATTGAATCATTTCCCGGATGCCAGGGTGTTGATCTTTGCAGGGATCTTTTGCAGCCTTCGGTAATGATCACAATTAGTTTATGGGATTCAATAGATGCATTGGAGAATTACCGGACATCAGGATTATTTAATTCAACCTGGAACCGCACAAAACTTTTATTCAGCGACAGGCCCGAAGCGTGGTCGCTTGAAAAAATTATGTAAAATGAAAATTGAGCTTGAAAATTATGTGGTTTCTGTTTCGGTTGGATTTCATGACCAGGTTGACTGGATCGAAAAATTAAAGCAAAAAAAATATTCTTCCATTTTTGTACTTGCTGACGAAAATACGCAGATGCTATGTTACCCATTAATTAAAGAATATATCCCGCTTCACTCACTTCTATTAATTACATCCGGCGAAAAAGAAAAAAATATTGACACCACAAAAAATTTATGGAATAAACTGATTGATGGGAATGCAGAACGAAATAGTTTGCTCATCAACCTCGGCGGTGGTGTTATTGGCGATATGGGTGGCTTTGTAGCCAGCACATATAAAAGAGGTTTCGATTTCATAAACATTCCCACAACACTACTTGCGCAAGTGGACGCATCGGTGGGAGGAAAGCTGGGCATTGACCATAACGGTATAAAAAATATCATTGGCGTTTTTCGTGATCCACGGGCAGTTTTAATTTGTACGGATTTCATCAGGACCTTACCGCCCAAGCAGATCAAAAGTGGTTTTGCAGAGATATTAAAACACGGTTTGATCAGCGACAAAAAATATTGGGACATTGCAAAGCAAATTAATTTAAATGATTTTACCGACTGGGCTAGGGTCATAGAGCGATCAGTTTTAATTAAAAAAGATATTGTTGAACAGGATCCTTTTGAGTCCGGTTTACGAAAAATATTAAACTTCGGTCATACTATCGGTCATGCTGTGGAAACATGGTCGATGCAAAATGATGAACAACCATTATTACACGGAGAAGCAATTGCAATTGGTATGATTTGCGAAGCTTGGTTGTCGAAGGAAGTAAACAACCTCACCGAAAATGAATGCCAGGAGATAACAAAAACAATATTGAATTATTTTGATAAATACAATATTTCAGTTATTCCTTTTGAATCAATAATAAAGATCATGCGGTCTGATAAAAAAAATGCGAACGGGGCAATATTATTTAGCTTATTGAACCGCATTGGCAGTTGTGATTTTAATATTGAGGTTTCAAATGATGTGATAAAGAAGGCGATAGAATTTTACAGCGAATTATAATGGAGTTGAAATTAAAAGCACCGGGTAAAATAAGTGGTGATATCATCCTCGAGGGATCGAAAAGTATCAGCAACCGTTTGCTGATCATGCGTGCATTGAGTGAAGGATCCTTTGACATAGAAAATCTTTCTCCTTCCGACGATACAAAAACCTTAATGCGATTATTAAACAAGGAGGATTTATTATTCGACGTTGGCGCAGCCGGAACTACAATGCGATTTCTCACTGCTTATTTTTCAATTATACCAGGAGAAAGAATATTGACCGGTTCGGAGCGAATGAAAAAAAGACCGGTTAAAATTCTGGTTGATGCATTAAGAGAACTTGGTGCTGATATCGAATATTTAGAAAAGGAAGGCTATCCCCCGATAAAGATCAGTGGAAGGAAAATTCACGGTGGAAAAATTACAATAAGGGCAGATATCAGCTCACAATATATTTCGGCATTACTCATGATCGGTCCCGTTCTGGAAAATGGTTTGGAACTGGAACTCGATGGTAAAATATCTTCTCAGCCATATATCAATATGACACTTGAGATGATGGCTGCAATGGGAATTGAATATTCCATAAATGAAAATGTTATCAAAGTAATTCCAGGGAAATATATTTCAAAGCCAATGAAAGCAGAAAGTGATTGGAGTGCTGCTTCCTATTATTTTTCTATTTGCGCACTTTCGGCTGGGTCGTCAATTAATATTCATGGATTATTCCCCGAAAGTTTGCAGGGCGATAGCGTCCTGCCGCAACTATACGAACAATTAGGGGTGCATGCAGTTTTTGATGGTGATATCCTCAATCTGCAACATAATGGAATTATTGCAGATGAGATCGCAATTGATTTTTCAAATTGCCCCGACCTTGCGCAAACCATTGCGGTTTCCTGTGCTGCATTGGGTGTAAAAGGAAAATTTACAGGTGTAGAGAGCCTGAAGATAAAAGAGACAGACCGTACACTTGCACTTAGCAAAGAGCTGAAAAAATTTGGTGTTGATTTCCATGAGCAAGATGAGCAATGGATATTAACGGGAAATTCCGCTTCAGATAAAATTATTTCCATTGATACTTATGAAGATCACCGCATGGCAATGAGTTTTGCCCCGCTTTCAATAAAACACAATGAGATCATTATTCATGACCCGGATGTTATTAAAAAATCTTACCCGTCTTTCTGGAGTAATTTAATGTCGTTGGGATTTTCAGTGTCCTTTTCCTGATCTGGATCGGGAGTAAGCAGGTCTTCTCTCGACCTGGGTCGCTCGTTATACTGCCAGTCGAAATTCTTCAACTGATAATCGAGCACATCAATTTTTTGCATCGGTTCAAATTCTGAAGTAGGCGCATTGTGAAAACTGATCTTATGAAATTTCTTGTTGTTGAGATAAATAAATATCTCGCTGCAGAACATTTTATTTACACCAATATATTTCCCGTCGTCATCTTTTCCGAAATAAATACTTTCACCATTTCCCAAAGCTTTTATCTTTGTTAACTCTTCATCAGTGAAATACCCGAAAATATTTCTTCCCTTTATCTGGTTATAGATCAGGCTATCGTCTTCGTTCACAATAAATCCATTGGAAAATAATCTTATTTCATCCAGGTGCTTATTTTTAATGATCATGTTGATGGTGTCGGCGGTGAATTGGGTACTATCACTCCACATTACCGGTAAGCCGTACATCCTGATAATAGAATCAACATCAGAATAAAACAATGAATCGCAACGGCCCTGCAGATCTGATTTAAATATTTTGACATGGTGAAATACGAACATCGTTCTTCTTTTCAGGCTGTCGGAAAAGGAACGAATAGTATCACCACCAATAAATAAAGTATCATTCTCCATAACATAACCGGCAATTGATCCTCCTGTAGAAAAAATTGTATTATGGATCTCATCATATTCTGCAAATTCAGAATATTGCAATGCATTTTGCGAGGTATCGGAAAAAATAATATGGTGAAAAGCTTTTCCTATTCCTGTTTCCCTGTTGTAATAAATGCTGTCGGCCCTTAATTCCTGCGGTGCATTTTCCATTTTTACGTTTTGATAAAAAACGGCAATTCCGGTATTGGATTCGTAATATCCCTTTTCACAATAAACCGTGCTTTCTTTATTATAGATATGGGTTGGTCCCCTGAAAATTGCTTTTTCAGTACCGGTATTATATTGCAGCGTATCGGCTTCCAATCCATACTGCGGATGTTTAAGCACGACATTGCTTTTAAAAAAAGCATCCTTGGTATAAGCGTAATAATATCCAAGATCGCTGGTCAAAACAGCTTCGCCATCTGTAACTTCACCACCATTCACATAG
>JBIOHA010000030.1:0-16355 GCA_044448625.1 Chitinophagales bacterium
AAATAAACACACACTTATGAGAAAAATATTCTTTTTTTCGCTGATTGTACTATCAAGCAATTTATTACTCTCTCAAACAAGTTCTGTAAAAATATTATCAGGTAAAATCACCGATAATATTTACGAAACTTCAATTGCTGCCGTCAAGATTGATGTATTTAAATATCAAACTGAAATAAAAAATGATTTGCCTTGCTTGTATTCAACAAAAAAAGGGATTTATACAGGTGTAAGTACATACTCAGCTTTAGATGGAAGCTTTACTTTAGGTATGCCCGACGTTAAAAACGGTGATTATTATTTTCTGAAAATATCTGCCGAAAATTATGAGGCAGTGAAAGTCACCATTATCAACTTCGATTCTAATGATTTTATAAATAAAAATATTCAGCTAGTGAGGTCTGTGTTAACTTATGAAGAGGAGCTGACACTCAAGCAAAAAAAGGATTTGCAATTAAAAGCTGATGCTGTTAAGCGTGCTGATTATGAAAAGGCAGAAGCAAAGCAACCTGATAATAAAACAATTAATAAGGCCGACACCATAATTCATCCCATGCCGGCAGGAGGATGTGAATATGAAATTCCTCTTGATGTCTACGTTGATGATTTGCAGGACGGCTATAACGATTGTATTGGCGGCTATTTTACGGGCTATATTAATTTCGAAGATTATGTTGGCGGAGTTGTACAAGGAGAAGTAGGTGGCCTTGGATTTCCAACAGAAGCATTAAAAGCCCAGGCAGTTGCAGCAAGAACATTCAGTACATATAAAGTAGATGTTTTAGGATTTGCTGCAAATTGTGGACAAGCATATAATGATGTAATTTCTACAGCCTGTTCTGATGCCGCAGAAAACACAGCTGGTGAAATTCTTCTTTATTCCGGTGCTGTGGCATATGTAAGATATTCAGCAAGGTGCAATGGTGACTATACCCAAAATTATGATGAATATGAAAGTGGTTGCACATTAACATATTTAGGATTTTATCCTTATTTAGTTTCGGTTTATTGCAGTGGACATGTGAGTTGCGAATTCGTTGCAGGTGAAGCTTTTGACTGTTGTGAAGTTTATTCTCCTGACGCTGGCGATTACGTGCATATTTATGGTCATGGTGTTGGCATGTGCCAGCGTGGAATTGAAGGATTCGGAGACGCAGGATGGAGCTATGATGATATGCTCACACATTTTTATACCGGTGTTTGCATTACGTCCGGTGGCGGCGGAGGTACGGGGCCCGATATGATCATCAGCGAAATTGTTTTAAGTGATTATTCAGTAACATGCGGTGATGAGATCAATGTAGATATCGTTGGAGAAAATATCGGCGATGAATCTATGACAACACCTACCGTGTGTTATTATTTTTCACCCGATTGCACTATTGGCGATGGCGATGAGTTCGGTATAGGTACTGATGAATTTATTACACTCGGACCAGGTGGAATTGGTTTTGAAAATGAAGATGTAATTATTCCTTCAGGATATCCTAACGGCACCTATTATATATTATGCCTTGCAGATTATACCGGCGAGTTTGATGAAATTGATGAAGACAATAATGTTTTTTGCGCTTCATTTACTTATACCTGCGGAGTAGTGGTCGAAGGCCCTGACCTCGTAGTGAATGACCCTGAATTAAGCAGTACCAATGTTAACTGTGGAGATGAAATAGACGCATCATGCTATATTGAAAATATTGGTGATGAGACCATGGACGACGCTGAGGTGGGATTTTATTTTTCACCCGACTGCACTTGGGGGGATGGCGATGATGAAGAGCTGGACTGGGCTGATCTCGATCCGATAGACCCGGGTGATGATGAATTTTCTGATGACTCATTTACGATCCCGGAAGGATATGCGCCTGGAAGTTATTATATTATGTTTGTTGCCGATTATAATGAAACGGTTGATGAAACGATTGAAACAAATAATATCGGATGCGTTTCCATCACTTATAATTGCATTGAAACGGTAACCGACCTCAAGGCAGAATTTTTATCCGTTGTACCCGCAACATTTGAATCAGGAACATCCGTGGATATAACTATAAGGATAACAAATGTAGGAACCGTAATGGTTTCTCCATTTGATTATGAATGCTATAAAACCTATGATGATTGCATATTTGATGCTGAAATTGATGACACCACTTTTGCAGGAGGTACTTATGCCCTGCCTGACCTGTTCCCTGGAGATTATTACGATAAAGTAATTACTACCACAATCACCGGATCACCGGGTGCATATTTTCTTAAAGTTAAAACTGACAGAGACGATGTGCTGACCGAAGATAATGAAACAAATAATTATGATTGTTTTGAATATACTATTATCGAACCAGCAACAAATGACATCGGTATAGTTGAAATTTCAGCACCGGTGAGTGATTGCAATTTATCATCTGAATCTATTACCGTCTCTGTGCAAAATTTTGGCGCAACTACAGTTAGCTCCTTCCCTATTAAATATCGCGTGAATGGTGGTCCGATAACAACAGAAACAGCATTGATTACCCTGAGCCCGGGAGAAATTGATGATTACACTTTTTCAACTGAATACGATTTTTCTGTCGCGGGTACCTACAATGTTGATGCATGGACTCAACTTTTAACCGATGAAAATCCGGCAAATGATCATTGGATTGAAAATGTTGAATCATTTGCAACACCCTTCATAGAACTTGGCCCTTCTATTACAGTTTGTGATGCTACTACATTAAATGCACTTAATCCAGGTTTTGATTATTTATGGAGCACCGGTGCAACAACACAAACAATCACAGTTACAACTTCAGACACCTATTCCGTCACAGTTACAAATCCTGATGGAGGATGCACGGATTCTGATAATATTATTGTTACAGTCAACCATACACCTATAGCCAGTTTCACTCATGTTGAAACCGGGTTACTTGTTAATTTCACAAATACGACAATTTATGGCACCACTTATTTCTGGGAATTTGGTGATGGCGGCACGTCGGTGGTTACCAACCCAAACCATACCTATGGAGCAGACGGTGATTATGTTGTAGAATTAACTGCAACCAGTATTTGCGGTAATGATATTTACACTGAAGTTATTTCTGTTAGTGATGGCGTTTCACCAATGGCAGATATAACCGGAGATTTTATTTCTGTTTCACCTACCATATTGAATGCAGGTGATTTAATTAATATTTCTTATACAATGCAGAATATTGGGACTGGTGATGTTGTTGGTGATTTTATTAACAGATATAAATTATCCCCTGATTGTTCATTAATTGACGCTACATTATTCGGGTTCGACAGTTATACAAATGTTCCTGATGCAGGTGATGAAATGACAATAACTATTACTGACACAATACCCTTAGGAACCCTGGATGGATTTTATAGTATTATCATTGCGATGGATGCCCAGGAATTAATAGAAGAGATTACAGATGCAAATAATAATCCCTGTTATTCTACTATTCAAATTGTGACAGGTACCGTTCCTTATGCAGATCTCATATCCACAATCAATGATGTAGCTTCACCCATTTACACCGGTACTGAAATTGACGTAAATGTAACGGTAGAGAATATCGGAACAGGTAGTTCAACAATTTGTGATCTTGCTTTTTATACTACTGAAGATTGCTTTGACGGCACTGGCACTTTCCTGATCTCCGAATCTGTAGGTGCATTAAGTGGAGGGAGTTCAAATTCATTTACCGTTTCTGTTCCAATACCAGCTGGCTTAATACCAGGTGATCATTACTTGAAAACACATATTGATTTTTTAAGCTCCGTTACCGAAATAAATGAGATCAACAACACAGATTGCCAGTTAATCACAATTGATGAGGGAACAGCAATTGCAAATGGAATAATTTCTAATTCTGTGCAGGTTTATCCCAATCCGGCCGCTGATGAATTGATCATTGAATTTAACGGTAATGGAAAGGATGCAAATATCTCCTTACTGAACGTGATCGGTCAGGTGATAAAAATTGCTTCACCAGGTAATTCACTGAATAATGACAAAGCAATTTTCGATGTTTCAGATATTGCCTCGGGTATGTATTTGATTAATATTTATCAACCGGAATTAATTTATTCAGGGAAGGTTTGCATTGAGCATTAACTGTAGTTTCTCTGCCTTATGGAATGTCATAACGAGAGACTGCCAACTGGTTCTATGCACATTAATTTATAATAGCCACGGAGCCGCTAAGAATACAAAGGTTCACTAAGAAACAGCCAATGTAGCAATTTCAAAATGTACCAATTTACCAATTAGCCCTCCGCTAAACTGGTTGTTCTATTCCGCATTTTTGTTCTTTCCGCAATCCGCATTTTTAGTATCCTATGCGGTCACTCCGCATTTCCGCAGCGTCCCCTCCTTCGTCGGGTGACACTGCGGGAACACGAACGGTTTTCGGCTGTTTAATTTCGCAATTTTATTCATTTCGCATTTCGCAATTCTAAAGCATTTCCTTGAGCAACTTTGAGGTCTTTGAGACTTAGAGTCTATATTTATTTTCTAGCAAGCGAATAATATTCTTATTAATAATAATAGGTATCACTTAAATCTATAATAGCCACAAAGGCTCAAAGACATAAAGTTTCGCTAAGTAACAGCCAATGTACCAATTTACGCCTTCTCCGATAATTGAAATTTGTTCGGGCTGTTTTATTTCGCAATTGACAATTCGCATTTCGCAATTCTAAAAGAAAGTTCGCTAAAAAACAGCCAATGTACCAATATGAAAATATACCAATTTACCAATTAGCTCTCTGCTAAACTGGCTGTTCAATTCCGCATTTTTGATCATTTCGCATTTCGCAATTCTCTTAATTTGCTAATTTATCACTCCGCATTTCCGCAGCGTCCCCTCCTTCGTCGGGAGACACTGCGGGGACACGAATTTTTTATACTTGTAATTTATAATAGCCACGAAGGCACCAAAGACGCGAAAACAGCCAATGGATCAAATAACTTTCCGGTTAGCTGGTTGCTCCATATAGCATATTTGGTCCGCATTTCCGCAGCGTCCCCTCCTTCGTCGGGTGACACTGCGGAGACGGTTATATGGCTGGACCAACTACCCTCAATTCGCAATTGACAATCCGCATTTCGCAATTATTCTTGTGTGGAATGGAATTATAAATTATAGACAGACCCCCATTTGCTAATCTGCTAATTTGCTAATCTGCTAATCAAAAGATCGCCCGCATTTGCAACCGCCCCAAATGCGTCACCTCCGCATCGCCGGTTTTCCTTCCCTCATAGCTTATTGTCAGTTGCAGCACCTGCGATAACTTGCGATCAATATTCAGGTTCCATAAAATATTATTGCCATCCTGCAAACCTTCCAGCATGGCGTAACCAACTGGTGAATCTTCAATACCCGTATAGGCAATCGAAATGAGTGAGACCTTGGAAGTGATGGTGCTTTTTGCAACAATATTATAGCGGAGGTCGAGGGTAAATTCATGGCTTGTAAGTAATTCAATTCCTTCTACGTTTTTGCTTTTTGTGTATTGATAAAACAGCGACGACCGGAAAACAGATGCTTTAATAAATGAAAGTTTGGGTTCAATGGTATAATATGGGATGGTGTAATTTTTTTCAGCGAAAGCATCTGAAAAGAAATTTTTATTTCCGGTGGTATATGCAAGATTTATTGTGAACGGTGTTGCAATTTTATATCTCGCAGTTATTTTATGTTCAAATTTCCCCCTGCTTTCGGGGCCGATTGTGATCACCTGCTTGCTAAAATTTTCGAGATAAGAATAATCAATTCCGAATTTTGTTGATGCACGGTTAAAATAAATGGTATTTAACCAATACACCGATGAGCTCACCAGCAAACTATCGGGAATTATGGAGAATGGGATATAGGCATCAAAGGTCTGGTCGTCAAAAACTTTGCGGTTGAGTTGTAATGATGATTGAGCCGCAAATTTTCCTATAAATCCCTCAAAACCTTTTTTATTGAACCAAACTGCTTTTGGATTTAATCCCAGTGCATAATTGAAATTGGTGATATTCGATTGTATATATTCATCGGTGGGAATAAATACCTGGATAAAGTTGGCTTCATCGGCAAAAGCTGATATTTCAAATTCATTGAGCTCCTGGATACCGTTTGCATTATAATCGTTCCATGTATATACGCCAAGGCCAGGCTCCACCTCAATATAAGTATATTCTTTTTTCGGCTCCTGCCCTGTTCCCAATTCATAAAAAATATCGGAAGTGATCAATCCTTTTTTTATTACAAAAGAATTTTGCACCCTCCCCAATAATGATTTTTCCGGTTTTAATAATGTGAGTGAAGTATCAACGATATCGAGCGTGCGATAAGCGGCCTGCCATGAAAACCGGTTATTGATATTTTTATTGATAGCGCCATTGATATTATAGGTGGTTCCATTGGTAACGTCGGTAAAATTTCCTTCAAACGGCAACCTGTCCTTTCGCTGAATAATATCAAAATAATATTTGTTGATGGACGTATCGGCATTTGAAATAAATACCTGCACCTGGTCGTAATAAAAAGAGGCGTTTAATAATGAATCGGCATTTGAAAAAACCTTGTTATGTTCTCCCTCATAAACAATTCCGGTTTTCCAGTAATTCAGTTTGGGATAAATTCTTGTTATGCCGAGGTCGGGGCGCAGGAATTTTGAATTGATAGTATCTGCATCCGAATTCAAATAACTACCTCCTGCCAGCAATATCCATTTTTTAGTATTGATAATTCCCGTTAATGATTGCAGAAAACCGGTATAGGAATTTTCCCTGATAAAAGAGGACGATTGAAATTTAACGCTCCAAATTGTGCTGTCGGTCAGATCAAAATTTGCAGTGGTATAATGTTCATTTGTTTTCTCCGTAGTAAAAATATTCCAGTCGCGGTTGAACTCCACCGGGCGATAGCGCTCTATCGGTGTAAAATTTTCTCCGGCAAATTCATAATTAATTGCAGATGTTAATTTAAGCTGGTTGGAAAATGAATAATTATTTTGATATCCTCCTTTATAGGCAAGTCCTTTGTTATCACCATTGCCAATTTCAGAAAATGTATTTACATCGCTATTGGACCAGGCGAGTTCAGATGCAATTAAATTATTTTCATTCAGTTGATATTCCCCACCAACGGTTATCATTTGCGATCGCTTTGGCGCATTTAATAAAATTACCGGCTCAGCAGTGCCTTGTGGAATTCCATCTACCGGTGCTACCCACTGATATACCCTTCCATTTACAAAACTTGCACTCTGAATATAATTTCCCTGGTTCAATCCCAGCTCGGTAAATGATAAAACATATTTCGCCGAATCAGGATTTGCTGAATAAACAAATACCGAATCAAACCCAAGGCTATCTACCATTTTATACATTATCCTGGATGCATCAAAAGGAATGGTATCAACACCCGAACTAAATGCGTTTTGCACCGAGTCGCCTGCAGCTTCGAGCACCGCCCTGTCGAATGAATCAATGGTTTGATCGAGCGGTTGATTTTTGCTGTCCTGTTCGGTATAAATATTTACCCGCAATTTTAAATTTTCATCCTTACCAATATATTCGCCACCTGAAGCCACCAGCGAGCGGAAATAATTTTTATCGGAATATTCAAATTCTACTGTTACCCTTTTATCCTTCGTTAATAATACATTAGGTGTAAAGGTTATCTCACCCGAATTATAATCAATAACATAATCGTTTTCCGCACCCCTTATTAATAATGCACCGTCAATGAAAACTCGTTCCGTTCCTGCAAGGATAATTATAAATGTTTCGCCGTTGTTTCCTTTTAATTTATATGGCCCCTGGTTGCCTTCAATTATCGGTAGCTCCTGCCGGGCGTAAATTCCTTTTGCCACCGCTAAACTCAATCGCGTATTTAATTTAGCACCGTCATTTAATTTAAATCCGCCGGAATAACTCGCCCCCTGCAATTTCTTATAGTAATTCATGAAATAACTGTTGGGGCGATAAATTTCAAAATCACCGGCTATTAAACTCTGTTCATCTTTTGATAATTGAATAAATACCTTGTCGAATTCCTGCAACTGCTGTGTATTGCCTTCGGGCTGGAGGGGAATATTATTATCGGTAATTGAGGCATTGATATTCACATCGTTTTGCAATTTGCCGCTCATCTGCAAATTAAAATTGGAATTCACCACTACATCCTGATTGTTACCAAATGATATTCCCCTGGCAAAACTTCCTGAATAATCGAGTCCCGAGAAATTTAAATAAGGATCAACATTGGAGAGATTTACTTCATAAGGTGAAAGATTGATATTGGCGCTGTCGAATTTATATGGATCCTTATTAAAATATTCTTTTGTAAACCGGTAGGGGAAAACTTTGTATTTAATTAATGCTTCACCTTTTATTCCCGGTGAAAAAATAATTACCGCGTTAAAAGGATCCAGTTTATAAGAAGCAGTATTTAACGCCTCATATTTTTTTTGTTCCTGCGAATCAACAAATATAGTTCCTGTGAGTATATTTATTTCAAAACTTCCCGGAATAATGCTCAGGCTGTCGATAACAAGTGTATCGTTTGTGATTTCAATTAGCCTTACCCTTTCATTACTTGTTTGGGAAAATAATTCAAGTGTTGCTGAAAGAAGAAGTAAACAAAATGATATTTTGATTAGCGGAGATATACCCTGTCTTTTAGGTAAAGTTAAGTTAAGACAGGAGAACGGTTAAAATTCAAGTGTTTGTACTCTGACAGAAAGATTCGAAGGGAGGGTTTGGAAGATTCGAAGGGCGAAGATCGAAGAATCGAAGGTTAGGAACCGCGGGGCTGTATCCTAGAGTGATTACTTTTGTTACAAACATTTGACCCCTCTGGGTCATTATCTGTTTTTTATCATGCAGAGTCCGCAGAGCTGCTAAGAGTTAATCTTTAAAAAAAATCCGTCATTTTTCCGCCAGATCAGCGTCATCTGCGTTCTTGTATTTATTCTTTTGAACAGTTGTGATCAGACCACCGGATCCCTGTTCAACTTAATCACCTTCAGCGCATTGAGCAATTTAATAACAGGATAAGTAGGATCGATCTCAAACCAACGCACTCCGAAATTCGGTCTTGCCAACAATTTATGGTGATTATTGTGATAGCTCTCTCCCATCATTAAAATATCAACAGGTAAAAAGTTTTTAGAAGTATCTTCCATTTCAAAATTCCTGTAACCATATTTATGGGCAAAATAATTAATAATAGCGCCATGTGTAGGGCCCATTAAAAAGGTGATAGGAAAAAACAACCACATCCACCATTGGGTGGCAAACATCAAATAAAATAAAAAGTATAACACACCCCATGTTATTCTGGAAGCGTAGCTGCTTGCAAAACGATCAAATTTTTTCCATCCCGGTAAATTTTTGCTGAATTTATCATCCACCTGCAAGCGGCCGCTGTTTATGTCGGCATAAATGAGTTTTGTTTTATACATCAATGGAAATAATCCCTTGGTATAAGATGGTGAATGCGGATCATCCTCTGTATCGGTATATGCATGGTGCAACCTGTGCAATATTCCGTAACCGAACGGACTTAAATAGGAAGAACCCTGTGTGAGCCAGGTGAAAACATAAAAGAATTTTTCCCAGCGTTTCGACATGGTAAACATGCTATGTGCTGCATACCTGTGTAAAAAAAATGTCTGACTAAAAAGTGAAAGATACCAGTGGAGGATAAAAAAAATAAAGAAAATGGTCATTGTAAATTGTTATTGGTTTTGCTTTAACGGACGCAAAGTTATTGATTCTCGCTTGGGATAACAAGGTAACGCAGCATTAGTTCAAAGGGGCTCTCAGTTCTGGAAGATTGCAAAGTTTGCAGGGTTGGCAGGGTTGGCAAGGTTTGCAGAGCTTGTTACTGCCCACTGCCTACTGCAACTGAGACTGCCTACTGGTACTATGAAGCGTAAACAACGTTATCTCCGGCAGTATACCCACTCTTCCTGGATAACCTATGACTCCAAAACCGCGATTGACATATAAATGCTGGTCCTTTTTGGAATATAATCCCGCCCATTGCTTGTAAAAATATTTTACGGGGCTCCACTTAATGTTAAAAAATTCGAATCCGAACTGCATGCCATGGGTATGACCTGAAAAAGTAATATCCACTTTTGCCGGGTGATCTAAAATTTCGGCCTCCCAATGCGAAGGATCGTGCGATAATAATAAAACTGTGAACGCATCCTGAATTCCATTCAGCGCTTTTTCCAATTTACCATAACTGTGAAATCCCTTCCTTGCACTCCAGTTCTCGACACCGGCCACAACAATTGCATCATTTTCTTTTTCAATATGAACATGCTCATTCAATAAAAGTCGCCAGCCCATTTTTTGGTGAAGTGATTTTAATAACTCAAGATTTTTTATTTTATCTTCCTGGTTGGTCCAGTACATATAATCGCCATAATCATGGTTGCCTAAAATGGAATAAACTCCATGAACAGCTTTTAATTGTGAGAAGATGTCGACGAATTCCATAGCTTCAACTGCGATATTATTTACAAGATCACCGGTAAAGAATATGAGATCGGGTTCTAACTTATTTATTTTATCTACCGCTTTTTGAATGGCATGTTTATCGGATAAACTTCCGGAATGAATATCCGATATCTGAACAACTTTTAATCCGTCGAAGCTCTTGGGTAGCCTGATCAGTTTTACAGGCACCTTCCTTACCTTATAATTATAAACATTGAACAGTGCACCGTAAATAAATGCAGCCGTTAATGATCCTGCAATAATTAAAACAATTATGCTCCACGTTTCCGATCTTCCCATATAAAGATGCAAGCTGTTTCCTGCAAGATTGGAGACACCATTAATGGCACCTTTCACCAGCCTGATGATGTCCTCCGGTATTAATAAAACAACAGTGAATATTTTTGGAATAAAAAGCAAAAAGAAATTCGCCATCAGCAATTGTCGTGGCACTTTTAGTTTTTCGCGAAGCTGAAAATTAAAATATAATAATATGCTCGAAATGATAATTATTGTCCCGGTAAAATAAATTATAGGAAGTATTGAGCTACCGGTAAAAACAGTGGCAAATGCCTGGTAGGCATAAAACTCAAAAGCGAGTATCACTGAAAAAAAAACGAACATCCTCGATAGCATATAGTGTCAACAGTTTGATGATTATTAAGTTCTGACGATATGGTTCTCCATATATTTTAAAAGGATATATTTTTACCGGATGTTAAAAGACCTGAAAGTTATAGAGCTTGCCGGAGTGCTTGCAGGGCCTGCAGTTGGGATGTTCTTTGCTGAAATGGGTGCCACGGTAATAAAAATTGAGAACAACACCACAGGTGGCGATGCTTCCCGGAAATGGAAATTGCCTGTAGAGGATAAAACCTTGCCCGGCTCAGCATATTTCGCTTCGGTAAATTGGGGGAAGGAACATATTTTTATGGATCTTACTTTAGCGCACGATCACAACCAACTTATTGAATTGATCAAAACTGCCGATGTTTTAATTTGCAATTGGAAAAAAGGGGATGCTAGAAAATTTGGCCTCGATCATGATGCAATTAAAAAAATTAATAGCAGAATCATCTACGGAAACATTACAGGATTTGGCGATGATGACCGTGTTGCTTATGATGTTGTTTTGCAGGCGGAAACAGGCTGGATGTTTATGAATGGCAGCGTTGATTCACCACCGGTAAAAATACCCGTTGCAATTATTGATCTGTTTGCAGCCCATCAGTTAAAGGAAGGAATTTTGGTTGCGCTCATCAACAGAATGAAAACCGGTGAAGGTGCCGTTGTATATGTTTCATTGTTTGATGCTGCAATTGCGGCATTGGCAAACCAGGCATCAAATTATTTAATTACAGGACATATTCCGCAGCGCATGGGTTCATTGCATCCTAATATTGCACCCTATGGAGAAATTATAAAATGCCTGGATGGTAAAGAAATTGTTTTGGCAATTGCGACAGATAAACAATTCGCAGCATTTTGCGGGTTGATAGGTTGTGATGATCTGATTAAAGATGAAAATTTTATCACAAATACGCAACGGGTAAAAAACAGGGAACTTTTATTCAGAAAAATAGAAGAGAAAACTCAGTTATTAAATAGCAGCGAATTGATGCAACACTTTATTTCAAATAATATTCCGGCAGGGGTGATCAGAAATATGGAGGAATTATTTCAACAAAAACGATCGGTTGAATTGATACTTGAAGACGAAGTTGGAAAAAGAGTGCGGACAGCAGTATTTAATATTACAACTTTATAAAGGTTTAGGATCACGATCCAAACAACCCCGATAAATCTCCTCCCAAAGCCGCGGACCTCGCTTCCGCTTCAGCTATACCCTGCGCTTTATTCATCGCCCTTTCTATAGCAATGAGCAACATATCTTCGAGATGTTCCTTATCGCCGCTTTGCATTAATTCATCACTTATGGAAATATTCTTTACTTTTTTAGTAGCCGTAACTGTTACTGTTACCGCATATTTACCATCCCCCGACGCTCCTTCAACAGAAATATTGTCAAGCTTGGCCTGCATCTCGTCCATTTTCTTTTTCATTTCCATGGCCTTATTGAAATCGAACATATAAATCTTTTTGTGCAAAGATAGATCAATGCGTAAATTTGTGGCAAATTTTTTATAATGAGTAAACGTAAAGCGAAGTTGCGGATACGCAATAAAATTGCGGAAGCAATAGAAAACCTGATGGTGCAAAGTGATATTGATGATAAAGCATTCGACAAAAAAGCAGATGAGCTTTTTATCTTATATGATGATTCTATGTCGAAAATTAATGGTGTGAGAAAGATCGGCGAAAGAGCAGGCAAGAAAAAACATTTTAAGGACCTGGATGCCAATGTAAATGAAACGATCTCGAAAATTATTAATGGGAAATAGCGGGCATGTCGAAAAAAACCAATAGGAAATCAAAGATCAATATTAAAACACTCACGCCGTTCTTACCGGAACATTTATTTGTAGCATTAACCCCCGACAGGGGCCGGGCAGTATTTACCTCGAAGAAAATAAAAAAAGGAACGGTTATCGAAATTGCTCCTATGATCGTGTTTGGTGAAAAAGACAGGCTGACGATCAACGACACTTTTCTTTACGAATATTATTTCGAATGGGGAAAAAGCGGAAGAAAGGGTGGGCTTGCACTGGGATTTGGCTCATTGTATAATCACAGCTACGATCCCAATGCGAAATATATTCCTGATTTTGATCTGAATGTTTTGGAATTTGAAGCAATTAAAGATATTTATCCCGGAGAAGAGATCACCACCAATTATAATCTTGATCCTGAAGACAGCACCCCGGTTTGGTGGGAAAAGGATAAACTAAAAAAGAAAAAACAACATCCGTAAAAATGTTTTTAAGGAGAACCATTTTTGTTTTTATTTTTTGTTGTTCAGCAGAGATCGGTTTTGCACAAATTAATCCCTGGTGGTTAAATGATACCATCGTCGACTCCAATGAGATCAAAGCAGAATTAATTTCCGACAGCGTTATCAATTTTGCAAAATCATTTCTCGGTGTTCCTTATGTATGGGGAGGAATGAATCCTGATTCTGGATTCGACTGCTCAGGATTTATCTGTTTTGTTTATAGTAAATTCGGTATTGAGTTACCCCGCACCTCGGGCCAGCAGTTTGATGCGGGAATACCGGTTCCTTTTAATGAAGCGAGGCCCGGCGACCTCATTCTCTTTACCGGGCATGAAGCTGAAGGCGGTTATCCCGGTCATATTGGTATAGTCCTTTCCTATGATTCAGGAAATGGTTTTACATTTATTCATGCTTCATCACCAGAATCAGGAGGCGTTCGTATCAGCAACGAATACGACGAAAAATATTACTATAAAAGATTTTTGGAGATAAGAAGGGTAATATTATAAAAAAAGAGAAACGGAAATCATACAGTTCAAAAAATAATATGGCTGATTATCTTCAAACAAGCATTGGAACAATAAAAGAACTGTTTACATTTCTTAGCGACAGGTCGAAATCGAAAGATATTATTAAGAACAACATACTCCGCGAGATCAGGGATAATTTAAAATTGCTTGAGCATCGCGATAAAGCCGGAGTAAATATTCTTGCCCTGATCGATTCTCTTAGTTTTGCAAATGTTGCTGATGCATATCTTAAGAATTATCATTTCAGCAAACTAGTCGACCATAATAAATTGCTCGATAAAAAATTCATCCTTAACAAAAGGCAGGAAAAATATATCGGCTGGGATGCTTCAAAATTTATTTACAGCATTGAAGGCAAGATCAAAGACCTGAAGAATTTACCAAATCTTTATACCGATATTAATTCTGCCCCCATCAATCTCTCCGTGCGATTCGATAATCTTTATTATCAACTGGTGCTATTTGTTTTATTCATCAGAGATATAAGGTAAGTAAGAAGTTAGAAGTGTGAAGTAAGAAGTGTGAAGTAAGAAGTAAGTAACCCTCAGCCACAGAGTTCCGGCAAAGAGGTAAAACGCAACTTATTTTTTCACTAAGCAAATAGGTTAATGGAAATTATTTATTTCCTTATCCGGTAACTCTGTGGGGGCATCTGGGGAGTGTCAGTGGTGAGTGGTGAATGGTGAGTGGTGAGTGTAGGATTTCCTAAATTTTGTTCAATCTTGCTCAATCTTGCCTGCCTGGGGCAGCCGGCAGACAGGCTCAATTATTTGGTGAGCGGTGAGCCATCCTGATGTCTTACCTTCAATTCTTCAAATCTTCTCCCTTCGAATCTTACCAACCTCTTACTTCTTACTTCACACTTCTAACCTTTATTACCCCCGCTGTAACTTTTCCCTACCCTCCACCGCCATACTCCCAAATCAAAATATTCAACCTAAAAAATTCTACGTTATGAAAAAATTAGTTATTGCAATTTTCACATTGGCTAGCGGACTCACGGCTGTTGCTCAGAATGTCCAGATCGACCAGTTCTTTCAAAAATATGAGGGAAAACCCGGGTTTACTTCAGTCAATGTATCAGAAAAATTATTCACACTATTTGCCTCAGCAGCGGGTGATGACCCGGAACTGCAATCGGTGGTGGAAGGATTAAAAGGAATTAAAGTGCTTGTTTACGAAAACGAAGAAGGAACTTCTAAATCGGCAGAGTACTACAAAGAATTCTCAACTGCCCTGCCCCAAAATATTTATGAAGAGCTTATGACCGTGAATTCTGAAAATGATAAAGTGATCATAATGGGAAAACTCGCTTCAGAAAAAGTGCTCGACGAATTATTGGTACTATGTGATGCAGATGGCGAATTTGTTTTGGTAAGTATCATTGGAAAAATTGATATCGAAAAGATCTCAAAACTTTCGGATATCGATATTGACGGCCTGGACGAATTGGAGAAAATGGATGATAAATAAATTCATTTCGGTTAAAAATTACTTTATGAAAAAAATACAAATATTTATAGCTACTTGTTTGCTCATCATATTTTCAAGCAGCATGCTTGCAGCAACACCGCAGAACGGTCCGGATAATGACAAAGAAGGAACAAGGTTAAATATCTGGATACCGGGTTTTCTGTTAAAAGCGGCTGCAGAAATTGCAGAAGATTTTGTTGAGGGTGAAGAAAAAGAAGCAGTTGATATGCTAAAGAATTTCGGAACGATGACCATTTGTGTTCGTGAGGGAGATTATTACAATGAAAAATCAGATAAAAAAATGATGCGGAAAATGAAACGTATCGAAAAGAGAGATTATGAAGAATTAGTAAGCGTGATCTCCGATGGCGAAAAAGTAAATATGAGTATCAAGGAAAATCATCATGGTAAAATTAAGAGACTTGTTATTTTGGTAGACGATAGTGAAGCAACCTATGTATTTGTAAAAATGCATTGCAAAATTTCAGCGGACGACATTTCTAAATTAACCCAAGGACTCATGGATGATGACCACCATAAAGGAATATAAGGGAATTCAAAATTCGTTACTCGTGTTTCGTCACTCGGCACTATTTATTTTCTTATTTCTATTCTCACTGAATTTAATGATCTGATAAAGTTAGAAAATGTGAAACACGAGTGACGAAAAAAATGACGAGTGACGAAACACGAATTAGGAGTGACGAGTAAGTGCCCCATTCCTTATCCCCCACCTCTTTCATAGACCGAAGCATAATGCTTCCCAAACCGCAGTCAGGAGTGTCTGCGGTTTATTTTTTTTTAAAAGGTTGAACATCATTCCTGATTTCTGATTCCTGACATTTGGTTCTTCCTCAGCACTTTTTTAATGTTGCCGAACTCATTACCCTTTGATGGAACAACATTTTCCGGAACATCATAAAAAGAGATCCGCCTAACACCGTTGTAT
>JBIOHA010000031.1:0-16255 GCA_044448625.1 Chitinophagales bacterium
AATATTTTTATTATTCTCTTTCGCATATTTCAATCCTTCTATCAATGTTTGATTTTTTGCCAGGTCACCAGATTTGATCGCATTAAATATACGCTGCAATTCCTGGTAAACAATTCTGCCTGCACCCAGATTTAAATGTCCCACTTCGCTGTTACCCATTTGCCCTTCAGGTAAACCGACAAATGCTCCATCCGTTCTCAATTCAGCATTGGGATATTTTTTATAATAGGAAGTTACGTTTGGCGTATTCGCCTGTGCAATGGCCGAAGCCGCCGCATTTTCTCCATGACCCCATCCGTCCATGATGATGAGGATTACTTTTTTGTGATTCACGCTGTAAAGTTAGCAGTTATGACTACTTTTAAATATATTTTCATTTATGACCAAAACATACATAAAATGAGACAATATTATAATTATATAAATAAAATTAGCTGTATCATAATAATAAGGCTATGCTCGACACAACTATAGACCATTACCGGGATATAATTGAAGAGCGGTTGGCACTTAACAAGCCTGAGGTAATCTATATAGCACCCAATCCTGCACAAAATTATATATCGTTGATTGGTTCAGATATGGATTATCTGAATAGCGATATCGTCAGTGTTGAAATATTTGATATAACCGGGAATAATGTAAGAACTTTCAATGATGTGGTATCGACAACCTTATTTATAGGAGATATTGCAAACGGCCTTTACTTAATCAAAATAAATATGTTGGATAATGCCGGGTTTATTTATAAGCTGCTGATTCAAAAATAGTATGACAAAATCAATAATTTTCATAGGCATTTTAACCCTTTTGAATTACCAGCTTTTTGCCCAATCGTATAATAGCAATTGGGTGTTTGGAGACTCAACAGGCTTGGATTTTAATTCAGGTATTCCTGTTGAATTCCATTCAAACATAATGACCTTTGAGGCCTGTGCCTCTATCTCAGGCTGACGCAATATCAAATACGGATTATAAAGCAGCCACGGATATTTTGGATATTATCAGCCCCCTGAATGACCTGGAGTATTATCGGAAACTTACTTCTCAAATTTACATCAGAAATATTCGTGCAACGGGAGTTTTTGACCTGAGTGATGAAGATGCCTGTACATTGAGAGGAATTGCTGAACTCAATGGAGCACAATTTGGACCTGGTGTTTTTTATGCCATGGGCATGCTGGATACCATCATAGAACATAATAAAGAAAAACCTGCAGCGCGGTTTAGAAGCAATGTGCATGAGGGTATTTCAATCGCACCCAACCCTGCAAGTAATTATATCTATATTTCAGGCGAAGTAGCTGAACTTTATGAATTGGAAATCTATAGTACCATTGGAGAAAAAATATTTACAAAGGAAAATATTATATCCTACAATCAAATTATTTTACCGAAAATAAGTACAGGCGTGTATTTAATAGTAATTAAGAATAAGGGTGAAATAATTAAATCTGAAAAATTAATTATTTTCTGACATCAGACTGTAATACTCCAGGAGGAGGGAAAAATGGTGAAAAAGGTTTTTATTGCAAATTAGGATTGAGATTGCAATGGCCAAATAGAACAATTGACGGTAGGCATTAATAAACCCTGCTAAACTTTACACCCCTTTTAATCATATGAATCAGGAGTTCCACTTTATCGACTTAGAATCTATAGAAGTGGAACTTCAACCCAGAACCCAGAACCCAGAACTCAGAACCCAGAACCCAGAACTCAGAACCCAGAACCCAGAACCCAGAACTCTTTTGTTAAATTTTCCTAAATTTGGTATGGTTTTAGCAAATTTGCAGCAACGACCAAAATATACAGCTATGATCAGGAAATCAGATAAAAAATTATTAGTCATCTTAATGATTGTTCCGGTATTCATATTCGGAACAATCATAAGCGACCTTGATAATATTTCTGCCGCTATTAAAGCGGGGAACTCAAAAACTTTAGCCGAGTATTTCGACAATACGGTTGAAGTTAAAGTCCTTAACAAAGAAGGCGCTTATAGCAAGAGCCAGGCTGAAGCAATTGTAAAAGATTTCTTCACCAAAAATCCTCCAAAGACATTCAAGTTTATTCATGACGGCCCTTCAGGGGGAAACAACGCACATTATGCGATCGGCTCATTAGGAACTGATAAAGGTAAATTCCGCACATACGTTTATATGAAAAAAATAAACGACAAATTCTTGATCCAGGAATTAAGTTTCGAAAATGAGTAGTGTTGAAATATGGGAACTGATCGACATTATTGATGAGGCCCTGATTGAAGACATACAGGAAGGCGACCATACCACCCTCGCCACAATAGAACACGAAGCCACAGGTGCAGCTAAATTGCTGGTAAAAGAATCCGGTGTTATTGCAGGAGTGGAATTAGCAGAACAAATTCTTAAGCATGTCAACCCCGAACTGGAGGTTGACATTTTTATTCCCGATGGTGCAAAGGTGGAACCGGGCGATATTGTTTTAAATGCCAGCGGGAGAATACAGGCCCTTTTGGTTGCCGAGCGCACCATGCTCAATTTTATGCAGCGAATGAGTGGTATCGCTACCAATACCAATAGATACGTTCAGAAAATACGGCATACCAATGCCAGGATACTGGATACACGCAAAACGACTCCTGGCCTAAGGAGCCTTGAAAAATGGGCGGTGCGTATTGGTGGCGGACATAACCATAGGTTTGGGCTCTATGATATGATCATGATTAAGGATAATCATATCGATTTTTGCGGAGGGATTAGCAATGCGATAAACAAAGTGGTTGCTTATCTCACAGAAAATGAACTGGAACTTAAGATCGAAATAGAAACCAGAAATATTGATGAGGTTTCACAAGTAATGGAAACCGGGCAGATAGACAGGATCATGCTCGATAACTTTAAGGTGGATGACCTGAGATCTGCACTTCAAATCATAAACGGTCGTTTTGAAACCGAAGCCTCGGGAGGCATTAATCTTGGCAATGTACTGGAAGTGGCCGAAACGGGCGTGGACTTTATTTCAGTGGGTGAACTAACCCATTCAGTGAAAAGCCTCGACCTCAGTTTTAAAGCCCTCATGGGGTAAATTTTTTATTCCTTTCACCAATTTTTCCCTCCCCCATACTTGTAAAATCAGGGTTATTTATTTATTACCTTTGCAGCCACATCTAAATAAAGTGAAAGAGCAATTTCTTCATATAAGGATATTATTAAGAAGGCTTGGCATTTTGCTGTTGCTTTATTCTGTTTGCAGAATATTATTTTTCATTTTCAACCGCGATCTCTTTCCGCATATTCCCCCTGGAAATTTTTTAGAGATCATGTTTTACGGACTCAGGTTCGACATCTCATCCATCATTTACGTAAACTTTATTTTCATACTCCTGCATATTCTGCCAAGCCCCTGGTTTGAGAAGACTTGGTATCAGCGGGTGCTTAAAATATTGTTTTACGTATTTAACGGTATTGCATTAATGCTGGAGAGCGGCGATTTTATTTACTACCGCTACGGATTAAAAAGAACCTCTACACACGAACTGGGCCTTACCAGCGATGCAAATATCCTCCCACAGGTAATGCAGGATTATTGGATCATTTTTGTCATCGCCTTTTTACTTGTTGCCTGTATCGAATTTTTATACAGAAGAACTGAATTATTAAATGGAAAAAAATTCAATTTCCATTTGCCGCGTTTGATACATTATCCTTACCAGGTGATCATTATGCTTGTGGTAATGGTATTTTCTGTTATTGGAGCGAGAGGCGGCATACAACCAAAACCATTGTCGCCAAACAGCGCATCACTTTATGTGCACGATAGCCGGTTAACTTCACTCATCATCAATACACCATTTTCAGTTATTTATGCTTTTGGGCATAGACAGTTGCAGGAGCCGGAATATTTTCCGGAAAAAGAATTAGAACAAAGATTTACGCCTTTTCACGAAAATGCGAATTATTATAAATGGCCCGATTCCATTTACAAACCAACTCAACCCGACAATGTTTGTGTCATTCTGCTGGAAAGTTTTTCAAAGGAATATATCGGCTACTTTAATAATGGAAATGGATATACACCGTTTTTGGATTCTTTACTGGCAGCGGGATTAAGTTTTACCAATGCCTACTCAAATGGTAAATCATCTAATCAGGGAATTGTTGCTGTTACAAGCGGCATACCTGTGCTCATGGAAGAACCATTTATATCATCAGTGTATCAAAGCAATCAATTTGAAGGAATAGGAACCTTATTGAAAACGATTGGATATTCATCATATTTTTTTCATGGAGCAAATAATGGAACTATGCAGTTCGACAGGTTTTTTGCACAGGCAGGTTTCGATGGTTATTTTGGAAGAGATGAATATAATAATGATGCCGACTTTGATGGCAATTGGGGAATTTTTGATGAACCATTTTTAAAGTGGACAGCAGATAAAATGACAAACTTAAAAGCGCCATTTTATTCTGAGATATTTACAATTTCATCCCACCATCCATTTACTGTACCGAAACAATATGTAGGAAAATTTCCTAAAGGTGTAATTCCCATGCTTGAAGTTGTTGGCTATGCCGATCATGCGCTGGAACAATTCTTTGAAGAAGCAAAAAAACAACCCTGGTATAATAATACTTTATTTATTCTAACCGCCGATCATCCTGGTCCGCCTTTGCCTGAACATGAATTTTATCAGGAGCAGGTTGGGTCGCATGCAACATGGTTGTTGCTGTACAAACCTAACGGGCAATTTAAAGGTACCACCGACATGGTGGCGCAACAAACGGATATTATGCCAACCGTTTTAGATTATGTTGGCTATAAAGGAAAATTCATGGCATTTGGAAACTCAGTTTTTGATACTATCTCCGAGCACTATGTTTATAATTATCATAGTTCCGATTATATGATCATTAATGACGATTTCGCTTTACAGTTTAACGGAGGAAAAGCTACGGGTTTATTCCAATATAAAAGCGACAGTTCATTAAATGATAACCTGATAAACGAATATCCCGACATTACAACTACGCTCGAGGATAAATTAAAAGCAATAATTCAAACTCACCATCAGGCAATGATCAACAACAAATTAGTTGCCGAGTGAAAAAAAAAATTCTATTTATTATTAACCCGGTCGCCGGTATGCGGAGGAAAGATAAAATTCCCCGCCACATCAATAAATACCTTGACCACGAGCGGTTTGATTATGATGTGATATATACTGAAAGCCGTGGACATGCAACTGAAATTGCTTCAAAAGCAGTACTAGATAAAATAGATATTGTTGCAGTAGCAGGCGGCGACGGCAGTGTAAATGAAGTTGCTACCGGATTGCTAAACAGTGAAACAGCCCTCGCAATTATTCCAAGTGGATCAGGAAACGGATTGGCCAGGCATCTGGGATATTCCATTAATATCAGGTCAACATTGGAGATCATCAATAATTATAAAGTCGAAAAAATTGATGTCTGCAAAATAAATAACGATTACTTTTTTAGTTTGATCGGGATCGGGTTTGATGCATTTGTTGCCAAGGTATTTAGCAGGGAGGAAACACGTGGATTTTTCACATATTTATGGAGCGCAATTAAAAGCGTTTCTTCTTTCGATTCATTTGAATATTCGTTTCAGTCGAAAGAGAAAAAATTTTCCGGCCGTGCATTTATGATCAACGTTTGCAATTCAAACCAGTATGGATATAACGTGAAAGTTGCCCCGAATGCCAGCCTGAAGGATGGAATGATGGATGTAGTTATTGTTGACAATATCCCGAAATGGAAGATCCCGCTTGCCGTTATCAGGGTATTTACACAAACGCATTTGAGCAGTAAACATTTCAGAACATTTCAAACAAGCGAGTTGCTGATTGAATCGCCAAATTATTCGTACCTGCAGATCGATGGCGAAACTGTGCATAAGGACAAAGAGTTTAGGGTGACAATAATTCCACAGGCACTAAATGTTTTAGTAAACAACAAAACAAATTAACTGATGCCCAAAAAGAATTCAGATAAATCGGGATTTGTTTTTTCCACCGATCCGGATTTTAAATTTCAAAATGAAAAAGATGAGCAACAAACACTACCGCCTCAACAACAGGATCTGAGAATATGGCTGGAAAAAAATCATCGCGGTGGTAAAACAGCAAGTGTAATTAAAAATTTTATCGGTTCAGATGCAGATATTGAAAAGCTGGGTAAAGAATTGAAAGTAAAATGCGGCACCGGCGGTAGTGTAAAAGATGGTGAAATAATAATTCAGGGAGATCATAGAAAGAAGATTGGAGAGATATTAGGGAAGATGGGGTATAAGTGGAAGATGGCGGGAGGCTGAAGGGGAAATATGAAGTAAGAAGTTAGAAGTAAGAAGTATGAAGTTAGAAGTATGAAGTAATAGGTATGAAAAGATTCGAAGGGAGAAGATTCGAAGGGAGAAGGGGGAGGAGCGAATGGAAGCTGACTCATTTGTTATTTAATTGATAGGCCGTTATCTACTTTTTTCTGTGTTTCCAATAATACAATAGTTCCATCTGCATTTACAGCACCCAGTACAAGACATTCGCTAAAAAAATTTGCGATTTGTTTAACAGGAAAATTTATTACAGCAACTATTTGCTTTCCGATCAATGCTTCTTTTGAATAATGATCTGTGATCTGTGCGCTCGATCGCTTTATTCCGAATTCACCAAAGTCGATCAATAACTGGTAAGATGGCTTTCTGGCATTTTGAAAATCTTTCACTTCAATGATGGTTCCTGTGCGGATATTAATTTTATCGAAATCAGCGTAACTAATTGTTTCCATATTAATATTTGACAAATGGTTGGGTTAATGTAGTATGCTCAAATTCTACTTTTACAAAATAAACACCTTTGTTTAGTGAAGCGATATTCCTGGAAAAACGCACCTCACCAAAAAATGGCGACGTTGTTTCAAAACTGAATAATTTTTCACCCAGCGCATTAAAAATAATAATGTCTGTTATTTCTGAGGGCGGAAAATTCACCTGGATGATCAGCTCGCTTTGAACAGGATTTGGCAGAACCATCAACTCCGGCACTAATTCAGGAATATCGAGTGTATGATGATTAATAACGGCCAATCCACCAAAAGTGCCCACCCAAACATTATTATCATCATCAATAAATAACCCATCGGAAGTATTATGCGGAAGATTTGAATTGTCGGTAAAATATTTTGTCCAATAGTTATAGGCATCCACTTTTGTTACCCCGTTATGTGTTACAAACCATAAATTTCCCGTATGATCAAAACTGATCCTGTTTACCTGGTTGGAGCTGATACTCGAAGTAAACATATTATATACAAATAACCAGTCGTCGGTATAAGGATCATATTTATCTACACCTAAATAATCTGCAACATATAAAATTCCTGAGCTGTCGCCATAAATTGTACGTATATAGTTATCATTAATTCCAGCGTTGTCGTAATTATAAATTTCCCAGGTATCATCAATATATTTTGCAAGCCCGGCATACCTTGTTCCGATCCACAGCCTGTTAGCTTTATCAAAAAACAAACTTGTTACTCTATTGCCGGGTAGAGGAGAATTCAGAGAGTCATATAGCGTCCAGCTTTCATTATTTAATATGGCAAGACCTTTATCAGTTGCGATATAAATATTTTCTGTTGAATCATCATATTCAATATCATTTACCATATTTCCGGGCAGGGGAGAATTTAATGTATCGAAAGCCGTCCAAGTATCATTCTCAAAAATATACAATCCCGAATAATATGACCCCGCATAAATTTTATTATCAAAACATTTTATTGCCCTGAAATCATTCGTAATGAAATCGCCGCTCTCAACATTATAAGTGGTGATCTCACCCGTAAGCTTATTTAAACTTTTAACGCCGTCATTTTGTGTAGCCGCCCAGATCATATCACCTGTACCGGAAACGCAGAGAACAATATCCAAAATTCCAGTGAGGGTCCAATCTGTATTTTGATTATAACCTGGCTTCAGACAAAATAAAAATAATATGGCGAGAATTAGTTTCAACGGGCATTAAAGTAACGAAGATTTTAACTGTTTTGGTTTAAATTAATATTATTGATAATTAAGATTCGAAGGAAGAAGATTCGAAGAATTGAAGGAATAAGGGTCTAAGCTCATAAGGAAGCAAAGGAGATAAGGTGTAGATGCTATCTCAACCTTACTTCCTTCTTTTCTTATTCTTCGAATCTTCAACCCTTCGAATCTTCGAATCTTTTTTTGTATTCTTTTTTGCCGGCTTTTGTTTTGCTTTTATCAAATCAAACGATTGCCTGAGATAATACTCCCATTCTTTTTTTGAAAACGCTTTCGGATCTGTTACAAGCACCCATTTATATCTCGCGAGGTAAGGCGCCGGCACGATGCCAATTTTGGTACATAGTTCCTCCATTTCCTCATCCAGCACCTTTATCGATACACCAAAATCGCCTTCAATGCCTGTTACGCAAAATATTTTCCCACCAACCATAAAACAAAGGTCGTGTTGCCATTTAATGTCTTCAGTAACATCGGGGAATTTAAAACAAATCGAACGAATAAAATCAGCCTTCATAATCAAAGCGTAAGTTCACGAAGATAGGAACTTTAGTGTGCGAATTTGATATACCGAAACAAACTTATTTTCCAGCACTTTTACTTACCCACATCCGTTAATAAATTATCTTAAGGGTATTCGTTAATTTAATCAATCTAAAAACTATTTTCGCAATCCTTTATGCCTAAGTTCAGCCACCTGCACAACCATACCATGTTTTCCCTGCTCGACGGGGCCAGTGATATTTCAAGGCTCTATAAAAAGGCAGTGGGAGATGGAATGCCGGCCCTGGCGATCACTGACCACGGGAACATGTTTGGCGCTTTTCAGTTTGTGGCCGAAGCCTATAAACATAAGAATGACGATGGCTCATTAAAGGTGAAGCCGATTGTAGGCTGCGAATTTTATGTGGTGGCCGACAGGTTTAGGAATAAATTTTCGAGAGAGGAAAAAGATGTTCGGTATCACCAGGTGCTGCTGGCAAAAAATGAATTGGGTTATAAGAATCTCATCAAGATGTGTTCGTTGGGATATACTGAAGGTATCTATGGTAAATATCCACGTATCGATAAAAGTTTAATTGAGAAATATCATGAAGGACTGATCGCAACTACCTGTTGCCTGGCTGCAGAAGTGCCGA
This sequence comes from Chitinophagales bacterium, assembly GCA_044448625.1. Taxonomy (GTDB): domain Bacteria; phylum Bacteroidota; class Bacteroidia; order Chitinophagales; family BACL12; genus UBA7236. The sequence continues at coordinate 9,186 of JBIOHA010000031.1, forward strand.
GGGCGATCATGAAAAAAAGCAAAGAAGAAGCGGAGGCAACATTTAAATGGTGGCTCGATCTTTTTGGTGAGGATTATTATATCGAATTGCAGCGCCACGATATTCCTGACCAGGTTTATGTGAATGATACCTTGCTGCAATACGCTAAAAAATATAACGTAAAAGTTATTGCAACAAACGATGCACATTATGTTGATCAGAAAGATGCGAATGCGCATGACATTTTACTTTGCATCAACACCGGCGAAAAGCAGGCAACGCCGAAAATGAAAGATTTTGGCGACGATGATATTTTCGTGAAGGGAAAACGGTTTGCATTTTATAACGACCAGTTCTATTTTAAATCGTCGCAGGAAATGATCAAATTATTTGATGATGTTCCTGAATCAATTGACAACACAAATGAGATCGTAGATAAAATTCAATTACTCGACCTTAAAAAAGATATTCTCCTTCCCAATTTTCCAGTTCCCGAAACTTTCAAGATCCATAGTGATGATGTTTTAAATCAATGGGAGTATTTAAAACATCTCACTTTCGAAGGTGCTAAAAAAAGATATGGTGAAATCCTTTCTGAAACGGAAGAGCGTATCAACTTCGAATTATTTACGATCAAAACAATGGGCTTCGCCGGTTACTTTTTAATTGTGATGGATTTCATCCAGGCGGGCAGGAACATTGGTGTATTCGTGGGACCAGGTCGCGGGTCAGCTGCTGGTTCGGTAGTGGCGTATTGTATCGGCATCACCAACATCGACCCGATAAAATATAATTTACTCTTCGAAAGGTTTTTAAACCCCGACAGAAAATCAATGCCGGATATTGATACTGATTTTGATGATGATGGAAGGCAAAAGGTAATTGATTATGTTGTTGAGAAATATGGAAAGAACCAGGTTGCGCAATTAATTACCTATGGCACCATGGCGGCAAAAACTTCTATTAAAGATGTTGCACGTGTAATGGACCTGCCCATTTCTGAAAGCAATGCTTTATCGAAATTTGTTCCTGAGCGACCGGGTATAAGTTTAAACAGGTTGATATATGCGCCGCTAAATGGTGAAGGAAGTTTATTCGATAAAGAAAATCTTTCTCCAGATGAAATGGCGAATGCCAAAACTTTGAGAAAAATATTTGAAGATGATGAAGACATCAGATCCAATATTATTAAAGAGGCACTTGTTCTTGAAGGGTCAGTAAGAAATACCGGTGTCCATGCAGCAGGGTTGATCATTGCTCCAAGAGATCTCACCGACCTGATCCCGATCGCTGTAGCAAAGGATTCAAATTTATACGTTACTCAATTTGAAGGAGAGGTAATTGAATATGCAGGAGTAATTAAAATGGATTTTCTTGGTTTGAGAACGTTGTCAATTCTAAAAACGGCGCTGAATCTCATCAAGCAACATCATGGAATTGAAATTGATATTGACACAATTCCGCTCGATGATAAAATTACTTTTGAATTATATCAGCGTGGTGAAACCAATGGCACCTTTCAGTTTGAAAGTCCGGGTATGCAAAAATATTTGAGGGAGTTAAAGCCGGATAAATTTGAAGATCTAATTGCAATGAACGCATTGTATCGCCCGGGACCGCTCGAATATATTCCTACTTATATAAAAAGAAAACATGGCCGCGAAAAAATTCTTTATGATCTCGCGGCAATGGAAGAGATATTAAAAGAAACCTATGGTGTTACTGTTTACCAGGAACAGGTAATGTTGCTTTCACAACGTCTCGCAAATTTTACAAAAGGTGAAGCAGATACCTTGCGAAAAGCCATGGGTAAAAAGCAGAAAGATGTGTTGGATAAAATGAAATCAACATTTATTAGCGGCTGCGAAAAAAATAATTTTGATCCTAAAATATGTGAAAAAATTTGGGGCGACTGGGAAGCATTTGCCCAATATGCATTCAATAAATCGCATTCTACATGTTATGCATTTGTAGCTTATCAAACTGCGTATTTAAAGGCGCATTACCCTGCAGAATATATGAGTGCGGTGCTCACCCATAACCAGGGAAATATTGACAAAGTGAGCTTCTTTATGGATGAATGCAGGAGGATGGGAATTTCAGTTCTACCTCCCGATATTAATGAAAGTGATGTAACATTTGCCGTAAATCAAAATGGCGAAATACGGTTTGGGTTGACCGCAATTAAAGGCGTTGGTGATGCAGCGGTAGTTGAATTAATTAAAGACCGCAAAATAAATGGAAGCTATAAAAGCCTGTTCGAATTAACGAGGAGGGTAAATTTGCGCAGTGTGAATAAAAAAACACTTGAGGCATTGGTATATGCAGGTGCTTTAGACAGTTTTAATTTGCACCGATCTCAATATTTTGCTGCGGCAGGTAAAAATGATTCTACAAACGTGATAGAAGCAGCGATCAAGTACGGAAATAATTTCGCCGACAATGTGAATGCTGCACAAAATTCTTTATTTGGCGATACCGTTGACAATGAAATTGCAGAACCAAAAATTCCGGAATGGCCGGAGTGGAACACAGTTGAAAAGTTGAAAAAAGAATTTGAGGTGATAGGTATTTATTTAAGCGGGCACCCGCTCGATGATTTTAGAGTGGAAGCCGACGCATTTAAGACCAGCAATATTAAGGACCTTGAAAATTTTACCGACAGGGGAGAAGTAGCCATAGTCGGATATGTTTCATCTACTGAAACTAAAATTGGTAAGTCGGGTGATAAGTACACAATATTTACGCTTGAAGATTTTTCAGGTAACATCGAATTAGGATTATTTAAAAACAATTATATCAAGTTTAAAAATTATGTTGACCAAACGGGCAACGTTCTTTTTGTTAAAGGAAATTATCAAACCGACCGCAATGAGCCGGAAAGAAAACGTTTTTGGGTGAGTGATATCCAGTTGCTTACTGAAATGCGGGAAAAAAAACTGATGAAGATCACATTGAGTCTTCCGCTTTCCTCTTTGAATGATGAATTCATAAAAAGCTTTGATCATCTCATTAGATCGCATCCCGGCAACGATAAGATAGAACTAAAAATTACCGATGAGAACGAACATATTGACGTGCATTTCAGAAAACAGGGGTGTATCAAAGCAGAGAAACCTGTGATAAGCAGTTTGGAACGGTTTGGGGACGTTAGTCTTAAAATAGCGGGTTAGAAATGGGGAGAGATTAGTTGAAGGAAGCGGCTATGGCTGAGTTGCGCTGATGCAGGGATAACACTTTGATATCAGGGGGAAAAAGTTAGAATATGAACAATCAATGGTTACCAATTCACGACCCGGTAATTAAACTTTGTTTTAGATTTGTATTGAGACCCGGAAATTCAATCTCCTGTGTTTTGCAGGAACTAATTTGATGTGTTGTTGTTTAAATCTTTACATTAATTATAAACTAAAAAAAAATAGAAAAAATGGCATTAGAATTCAACGATGGAAACTTCAAGACAACCGTTCTTGACAGCGAAAAGCTTTCAGTTATAGACTTTTGGGCAGAATGGTGCGGACCTTGCCGTGTGGTTGGGCCTGTGATTGAGGAACTGTCGAAAGACTATGATGGTAAAGTGAACATCGGTAAAGTGAATGTTGACTTTAACCCTGAAATTTCAATGATGTACGGAATCCGTAACATCCCTACCATCTTGTTCATTAAGAATGGCCAGGTGATTGACAAACAGGTTGGAGCTGTGCCTAAATCCATTTTGGATGCGAAAGTGAAACAACATATGTGATTGCGTGAGATACTTAGTGAAAACCTTCCAGCGTTTGTTGGAAGGTTTTTTTATTGGCCTGACCACAAAAGACGACCTCAAATGATTGATAAATTCTAAGTTAAAATTGAAGAGGAAAAATGCCTGAGGTCAAAGCGATCACCATTTCAGACTTATAGATGGAAGGTTATATGAATTATCTTAGCGGAACCAGTCAGAAAAAAAGGTAAATGAACGACAAACTCATTTCATTACAGGATATCAGCCAGGTAGAGAATTTGGAGCTGATAGCAAAACAGGTGGTAGAAGGATTTATTCTTGGATTGCATAAAAGTCCTTTCCACGGATTTTCTGTGGAATTTGCGGAGCACAGGATTTACAACCCGGGTGAAGCCACACGACATATCGACTGGAAGGTGTTTGGAAGAACGGATAAACTATTTACTAAAAAATATGAGGAAGAAACCAACCTGCGCTGCCAGATCGTGATCGATGCTTCATCAAGTATGTATTTTCCCGAAGCAGAGAAAAATGAAAAAGGATTTCATATGAACAAGTTGCTTTTTTCTGCAGTTTGTGCAAGTTCATTAATTCACTTACTAAAACTTCAACGTGATGCTGCCGGGTTGACCATATTTGCCGATGATATTTTATTGCATACAAAAGCAGCTTCTAATATTGTTCATCATAAAAGGTTGCAATCACAATTGGAAAGTTTTATCGGCAAGGCATCGCGAAATGTAGAAACCCAGGCAAGTAAGAGCTTGCATGCCATTGCTGAAAATATTCATCGCAGGAGCCTTGTAATTATTTTTAGCGATATGTTTGAAGGAAATGAAAACGCTGAAGACATTTTTTCAGCGTTGCAACATTTAAAACACAACAAACACGAAGTAATATTATTTCATGTAGTGGATAAAAAACACGAAGTGGAATTTACATATGATAATCGCCCTTATGTTTTTGTAGATATGGAAACCGGCGAAAAAGTGAAAGTGCGCAGCAATGAAGTAAAATCACATTATACCGAACAAATAAGTAAATTCATGAAAGAACTCAAAATGCGCTGCGATCAATATAAAATTGATTTTATTGAAGCAGATATGAATAGGGAGTTTAAGCAAGTGTTGCTGCCTTATTTGGTGAAAAGGATGAAGATGAAGTAGGAAGTTAGAAGTAGGAAGTTAGAAGTTAGAAGTAGGAGTGTCGTTTAAGACAATCAATTCCATATTATTTTATACCTTTGGATAGGAAGGGGGTTACAAATTTTAATACTATAAAATAATTGTAACTATGGAGGAGAAGGTGTTGGTCAGACGATTCAGGATGTTTGCTTATAGTGTTTATCACCTTGTAAAAAAAATCAAATTCAATCCCGATGACCGTATTTTGATATCTCAATTGGTGGATGCTGCTTTTAGTTCAGCTGCAAATTATCGAGCCTCACAAAGGGCAAAATCCACTCGGGATTTTGTGAATAAAATAAAAATTGTATTAGAAGAAATTGATGAAGCTAACTTTTGGTTAACTTGCATGGATGATTTAAAAATTTCGCAAGACATCGCTTTGGCAAAAACCATAAAGGAAAGCGATGACTTGACTGCTATTACCGTATCAATTTTAAAAAAAATTAATGATTAAAGTATTTTAGTGTGACAAGTAAAAAAGAGTGAATTAAATTTGAAGTAAAAATTATTAATTCTGAAAAAACACCTTAGCATAGTACCGTATTCAACTTACTTCATACTTCAAACTTCTTACTTTCCATTTATTATCAAATGCACTTAAACTACAAACCCTCCGGCACCGGCCCACCCCTTATAATCCTCCATGGTTTGTTTGGAATGTTGGATAATTGGAAAACTGTCGGTAAGGGGTTGGAAGATAAATTCACAATTTACCTTGTTGATCAGCGCAATCATGGTAAGTCGCCGCATGTTGATGCGCATTCGTATAAATTAATGGCAGAGGATATTCGTGAATTTTTTGAATACCATCATATTAAATCTGCTCATATTATCGGGCATTCGATGGGTGGAAAAACAGCTATGCAATTTGCGCTTGATCATGGTGAAATGGTAAACAAATTAATTGTGGTTGATATGGGGATAAAGCGATACGTTGGCGGTCATGATAAAATATTCGATGCGCTGATGTCGCTGGATATTAAAAGTATCACAAGCAGGAAGGACGCTGAATCACTTTTGATTGAGAAGGTTGCAGATACAGGGGTTCGGCAATTTTTACTCAAGGGCTTAACAAGAAATGCAAATGGCAGCTATGATTGGAAATTTAATCTTAAAGCATTATCAGAAAATTATGATGAGGAAATTCTTGGCCCTGTGGTTTCTGATAAATCATTTCAGGGAAAAACATTATTTATTCGGGGTGAAAATTCAGATTATATATTGAATGATGATTGGGATGTTATTCAAAAACTATTTCCAAACTCCAGACTCATCACGATTAAAAATGCAGGACATTGGGTACATGCTGATCAACCTGAAGCATTAATTAAAACCGTGGAGTTGTTTTTACTCACATAAAATGTTATATTTGGTATCAAATTAATAAATATGAAAAGACTATTTACTTTAATCATAACTTTACAAAGTATTGTGATTTTTGCCCAGCCTACAATTACATCCTCGGTTGCAGGTGGTATTGGCGATGAATTTTCATCGACAATTGTAACTACTGATGGATTTGATCCGGGGACAGGTGGCGCAGATATGACATGGGATTTTTCCGGCATTTCAACTTCCGGCACGCTGGCTGAAGGCAGTTTGATCGATCCTGAGGAGACGGGACATGCGGCTGAATTTCCCGGTGCAAATGTAGCCAGCATGTCGCTTGCAGGTAACTATGGATATTTTAAACTTACTGCATCTGAATATTCTTTGATTGGATATTATAGCGCAGCTTCCACAATTCTTTATTCTGATCCGGAAGAAATTTTTATTTTTCCATTGACATATGGCACATCAAATACAGATGGCCTTTATTCTGAATTTTTTAGCGGTGGCGATATTATTCGCGAAGGCGGAAATGTGCTTTCAGCTGATGGATACGGAACGCTTAAATTACCTTCAGGAACCTATTCGAATGTTTTGAGAGTAAAATTGGAGGAAGATTATTCCGATACATATGTTGATTTTCCTCTAGCCCTGGAGTATAATTTCGATACTTACTATTGGTTGAAGGAAGGAGTTTTAGGTCCTCTCTTCTCCTATTCTTATACTGAAGTGATCGCAGGCGGGCCTCCGAGTGTTTCAGAATCGTATTCTATAAATAATAATGTAGATATTACTTCAATAGAAAATAATGTTGAATCTATTTTATTAAGCATGTATCCTAATCCTGCAAC
>JBIOHA010000032.1:0-16152 GCA_044448625.1 Chitinophagales bacterium
CTATTATTGTTGCCGGATGTATCGGCACCGCCCGGCTCGCATTAAACGCACATTCTGAAAGAGAGATTTATTTAGGATACCTCACAGGGTTCTTCAGTTTTATGGTAGCCTCGAATTTCTTTAGGATTATTTCATGAGTGTACTGCCACGGGGCACGAAATAAACGTACCAATTTCTAATGTGCTGATGTGCTAATTAAAAAAATGTGTTAATGAACAGCCGGAATGTATGGAAATTAACGGCCTGATCTAAATACTCCCTTTGGACTTTTCCATATTCCTGATGAGATTCCGGATATTTGCTCCTATCGTCGCAAATTCCTGAATGACGTTCTTATTTTTATTAAAGTAAATCATTGAAATCAAAACTTTTCATACAATTTCAAACCCTAAACAATTTCACACCTTTCCAACCCTGCCAACCCTGCTAACCTTGTCAACCCTGCAAACATTGTCAACCCCGCCACTGTGACTGTGACTGCGACTGCCTACTGCCCATTGCCTACTGTTCCCGCCGCCTCACGCTCTCGATCTCCGCTTCCTTCACCCACCCCACATTACCATCGGGCATTTTAATTTCATTCCATCCTTCTTCATAATCAATTAAGCGGATCTTTAATCCTTCGTGAATTAAAAATAAATTGGTGCTGCTTTCATTCGGCTCGCTTTTAACTATTGAACTCGGCGCCATTACAACAGCAAAGCGATAGTTGGAATCATAGTCATTTTTTGAATAGGCTGCAATTGCAGTGATGAGAAAAATAATTATCGAAAAAGCAAAAATATAGAAGCCCGCCCGTTGCTGATTAATTTTATTTGCATACCTATATAAAATAAATCCGGCCAGGGCTATCCATAAAAACAATATTGTTAAGAAGGCCCAAATATGCACCGATAACAGCTTGATGAAATTGCGCCACCATACTAATAATACAGGCTCACTCACGGGATCTATCTTATCTCTTATTCTCAGATTGGTGAGTTGAAGATTGTATTTGATATCATCGTCGGAAGGATCGAGCAATAAAGCACGTTCGTAATTTAAAACTGCATTTCCGAGATGATCAATTTTATAATAGCAGTTGCCGAGGTCATAATATATCTCTGCGCTTTCACCATTTTTTTCGAGTAATTGATCGTAAATTTCAATTGCATTTTTATAATCTCCTTTTTCATACATCACCGATGCATAAACATATGTTGAAGTATCTATTGCTGAAGAAGTGCTGTCGTTTTGCGACCATGCAGAAAAATAAAAAAACAATATCACCAAACTTATCAGATACCTCTTCATCATTTTAATTCATTTTCAAGTTTCGTGATCAACGCTAGGGCATTTTTATAAACCACTTCCAATGAAGTGGATAAAAGCTGCGGGGCAAATAACGCCATCTCGCATTGATCAAGCAGTGCAAGGGTTTCCTCTGCCGTTGATGCTGCGGCATCATGCTTTATTAGTAAATCATGAATATTTTCTTTGGTGAGTTCTGTTTGCGGAATATTCAGCTTGTCGCTCAAATAACCCCACAATGCTTTTATTGTTTCATCGTAAAATGATCGCGCATTATTAGTCGTCATAAAAGTTTTTGCTTTTACCAGTCTTTTCCTTGCTGCCGCATTTGCACGGTTGTATTTTAATGCGACTTCATTGCTCATTAATTTTTTTCGTTTGGAAGTGAAAATGAATAATCCAAACCCTGCAATAAAAGGGATTCCCAATAATGAATAAAATATTCCGGTACCAAAAAGATCAAATGCATCATTCACATAATTCGGTTCATTCTTTTTTATGAAGCGAATATCTTGTGCCAGCATCTCGACATCTTCTTTATTTACGGCATAATTTCCTGCTGATGGATTATATCCGGGCCCGGCTTCCACTTTTACATTGTATGGTTCAGAAGTTAAAGTTTGATACTGTTTTTTTTCAGGATCGAAATAGGTCCAGGTGTAGGCAGGAACAGTGAAGTCGCCCGGCGAGCGGGGAATTAATAAATATTCAAAAGTTTTTGCTCCCCCGGCTTCCGATGTTTTTGGATCATAGGTTTCCCATCCCGGAGGTAACGTTAGTTGCGGCGGATTAAAAAGATTGAGATTCCCATTTCCTGAAATAATTACTCTATACGTGAGCGGTTCATCCGTTTTTGTTGCGGTGGCATTTATCTCTGTCTTCATGATAAATTTTCCGACAGCGCCATTAAAATCTGCAGGAGCATTTGCGGGCAATTCATTTACTTTTATTCTTTGGGTGGATGATGATATTGGGTATCGCACTTCCTTAACATTACCACCAAATGGATTGTTGAAAAATTCATCCATGAGGTCCTGCATCGGGTCGCCCGATTTATTTTTTGTCTTTTTTAATTTAACTCCGAAAACAACATCAAGTGTAATGGGATCTATTTCCAGCGCACCCGATTTTTGCGGGGTCAATATTGTTTTCTTAATTGTTGTTACACTGTATTGCTGACCACTTATTGATTCCGTTTGCGCCTGCTTTTCTTTTAACTCAATATCTTCAACATAAAAACCATCGTACTTAGGAACTTTTACTGCCTGCAATATTCTATAATCATAAATGGATGAATTTCTGTTCACATAAAATTTTAATGTAACAGTGATGTTCTCTCCTTCATAAATTTCATTATCGCTGATCTCCGTTTTAATAAATGCATTTTGTCTGATATAATCATATACATCATCATCAGAATTTGTTTGCGCCTGGTCCTGGCTGCCGGAATTGGTTGCCGGTTTATCATACACATCAATTGAAATGGGTTGAGTGGTATAGGTTTTATCATCCACTTTTACATAAGCAGATCCGATAATAAATTTCCCGATATTTTTTGGCTGCAGTACATAAGAATAAGAGATCGTTCGGTTGACCTGGTTGTTTACTATCATGGTGCTGCTCGACTGGTTGGGGCCACCTAAAATAATAAAGTCGCTCATGGCCGGCGGCTTGAATTCTTTTATTGTTCCACCGTTATTAATTGCAAGCGTTAATTGAAACCGTTCGCTTTGCGCAACCTTGTTTTTATTCACAGATGCCTCAACCGACACCTGTGCAAAAATTTCTGCCGTTAAAAAAAGAATAATTACCGATGCAATAACTTTTTTCATATTACCAGTCTTTATCAGCATCACCGCCTGAATTTTGTACCTTTTGCTTATTTACTTTATCCTGAACTTTCTTATCGTCGGCATTCAGGGCTTGCATAATGCGTTCAAGCTCTTCCTTTGAATATTGTTTTGGCTGAGATTGTTTTTGCTGCTGATCTTTATTTTGCTGTTGATCTTTATTCTGCGGCTGATCGTTTTTTTTCTGATCTTCTTTTTTTTCGTCCTTCTTATCCTCTTTCTTCTGGTTGTCCTGATTTTTCTGATCCTGTTGCTGCTTTATCATTTTCTGTGCATAGGCGAGATTGTATTTTGTATCCTGGTCCTCGGGGTTATTTCTCAATGCCTGCTTGTATGCATCAATGCTCTCCTGATATTTTTTTTGCTCGAGCAATGTATTTCCAATATTGTGATAGGCTTGTGCCCTGACTTTTGGATCGGTAGTGGTTTCAGCAGTTTTTTTATATTCTTCCAGCGCTTTGTCGTAATTTTTTTGCTGATATTGTGTGTTGCCTAAATTATAATGCGCAGCATCGCTTTCCGGGTTTTTTAATAATGCATCATTATAACTTTTCTCGGCACCGGTGATGTCGTTCTGTTTATACTTTTCGTTGCCTTCAACAATTTCTTTATTCCCCGATTGTCCGAAGGCCCCAGCCGACACAAGCAGGGCAGCTGCTAAAATCAAAGTTTTCATATCAATTATTTTTTTTCGCATCAAACAATTTTATTTTTTCCAGCCATAGCGGCTTTCTGTCCGACATAAAAAATTCGAGTGTTATCAATAATAGTCCCAATCCCAAAAATACCTGAAAATGATTTGCATAAGCTGAATATTCGTAAGTATCATCTTTTGTTTTATCCAACGCATCAATTTCATCATAAATTTTCTCCACAACTTTTTTTCCTTCACCCACATTAAAATAAATACCTTCCGATTCAGTGGCAAGTTGCCTGAGTATGGATTCATTTAATTTTGTGAGGATGATATTTCCCTCTCTGTCCTTTTTAAATCCTTCAACATTGCTCCCTCTCTTTAACGGAATCGGGGCGCCGGTGGAAGTGCCCACACCGAGGGCAATGATCTTAATATTATTATCCGCAGCTTCTTTGGCCATTTCCACTGCATTTTCATCGTGACTTTCTCCGTCGGTAATTATTATTATCGCTTTACCTTTTTTCGATCCCTCTTCCCCGCCGCTTTCGAATTCTGCCAAAGCATTTTGAATTGTTTTTCCAATTGCAGTTCCCTGTGCTGAGATCATATCCGTATTGATGGAATTCAAATACATTAATGCGGCACGGCTATCGCTGGTCAATGGCATTTGAACAAAACTTTCGCCTGCAAAAACGATGAGCCCGATTTTATTCGACGCCAGTTTCTGAATGAGTTGCGATGCCGTGATCTTTGCCTGCGTGAGCCTGTTTGGCTTAACGTCTTCAGCAAGCATGCTGTTGGAAACATCAAAACAAATAATTACTTCGGCGCTTTCACCGGTTATCTTTTCTTTTTTGGATCCCATCCTCAAATTTGCAAGGCCGATAATTAATCCGGCCAACCCGAGCAACATAACGCCCAGCTTTAACCATTTTCTTTTTATTGACGAACGGTGCATCATCTGATCGATGAGTTGTTCATCACCTACCCTGGCAATTGTTTTTTTCCGCCATCTTACATATCCAAAAAAGACAAGTGCAATTACCGGAAGTAAAAACAAAAGATATAAATATGTGATATGTTCAAATTGCATTTAAGTTAAAGATCTGAATATTGTATTTCTAAAAATGATTTCCAGCATCAATAAAATGATTCCCGCAAAAGCAAAATAATAAAATTGTTCTTCATAGCGCTGCGTGATGTCCACTTCCACTTTTTGTTTTTCTATTTGATCAATTTCTTTATATACTTCCACCAGTTTTTCTTTTGAGGTAGCCTTAAAATAGGTACCATCTGTTATATCTGCCACTTCCTTTAACGTTGATTCATCAAAAGAAATTCGGGGATCGAGCTCAAAAACCCGTCGCCCGTTTTTATCCACCACCGGTATCGGCATGCCCGTGTCGGAACCGACGCCAATTGTATAAACGCGGATATTCAACTGTTTAGCAGCATTTGCCGCATCAATTGGTGAAAATTTTCCTCCCATCCGCACACCGTCGGTAAGCAAAATAATAACCTTGGTGCTGAGGTTGGAGGTATCGGCCAAACGGTTTACCGCCATAAAAAGTCCGTCGCCGATAGCAGTACCGTCGAGCAAATAATAATCATCGGCATGATCCACCTGCTGTTTTAATAATTCGTGATCGAGTGTTGGGGGACTTTGCGTAAATGTTTCACCGGCAAAAACCACCAAGCCGATGCGGTCGCCGGGACGCCCGTCAATAAATTCTTTGGCTGCAATTTTTGCGGCCTCCATCCTGTTGGGTTTAAAATCGATGGCATACATACTTGCCGAAACGTCGAGCGATAAAACAATATCAATTCCCTGCGATGAGATCTTTTTATTGCTGAAACCGGTTTGAGGTCGTGCAAGTGCAATAACAATAAAAACAAAAGCAATTATCCGCAGAATTAATAGAATCGATATCCATTTAACTTTTGGTGCCCTTTTGGTTTTAGCTGTAGTGCCATTTAGTGAAGAAATCTTAAACTCCACCAATTTTTTTCTTGAACCTCGTTTATCATAAATAATATATACCGGCACCATCAACAGCAGCAGAAAAAGCCATGGATCTTCAAACCTGATATCTTTTAAAAAATCGATCATTGCTTAATTTCTTTTTGTTCAACAGGGCGGGTGCGTTCAACAAAATTTTTCGCTAATTCCATTGCTCTTATATTTTCATCTGACGATGGAATTGATTTTGCAAATTTCGCCATGTCCGCCAGCTCAAGAATAAAATTGATATTATCGGGCTGATCTGCCGGGATCTTCAACTTTCTCAACTGCCCGATAATTTCATCGCTCGTGCTTTCCATTGCTTTCATGGCAAATCTGATCTCCATATATTCTCTTAAAATATCTGTAAGCTCGGAATAATATTGTTTTAATTCATTTTTTTGCCAGAGTTTTTTCGCTTCGAGTGTATCCAGTTTATTCATTGCTTGATTATACAATGACAGCGGCTCAATTTTTTCAGCGACAACAGGTTTTTTCTTTTTGCGGAAGAATAGATAATAACAAAGGATAAAGATCCCTGCAAGCAAAATTATTCCCCCGGCAATATAATACCATAAATAGTTTTTGGCTTTTACCTCAATGATACCCTTGATCGGTTTTATTGTTTGCGTGGTATCCACTTCCACCGACAAGATTGTTATAGCAACCGAATCGGAGGTTGCAAAATAAAATGAGGTGTCGCGAAATTTTTTATAATCAATGCTTACCGGCTGAATAACATAATTTCCCGGATCGTATAAGCTGAACACAATTTCCTGTTTGAGTTGCAAACGCCCCGACATGGAAACCGTGTCGACAGGTTTTGAAGTGATGAGATCGAAGGTTGTAATATCCTCGGGGGCGGGCCAGTTGACTATAATAGAGGAATCGATAATTGCACTCAGCTCCACCCGGATATAATCACCGATGAGGTAACTTTTTTTATCCGTATTAATATCTACAGTTACCTGTGATCTTAATAGTGAAACTGAAAATAAAACCGAAAATAATATTACTATGCGGTTCTTCATTGACGTTATCGCATCATTATTCTTTTTCTGAAAAACTTGTGCAATTCATTTATATAAGGCAGTTGACTGTGAATACTTATAATATCTGCGCCACTTTTTAAAAACGTTTGTTTAAACCGCTGCAGGTTCTCAATAAAATTCTTCTTGTAAGTATCCCGCCACTTTTTATTTGAAGTATCCTGCCATTCCACTTTGTTTTTTTCGGGATCATACATTCTCACAAGTCCTGCATCAGGAAACTCTTCCTCTCTTTTGTCGTGAATATGCACACCAATGATATCGTGTTTACGCGATGCCACCATCAGCGGTTTATCATATCCTTTATCAATAAAATCGCTGAAAATAAATGCGATACTTTTTTTCTTCACCACATTATTAAAATATTCCAGTGCCGCAGAAATATTTGTTCCTTTTCCCTCAGGCGCCAGCTCAATTAATTCGCTAATGATGCGGAGAATATGTGTTTTTCCTTTTTTGGGAGGAATAAATTTTTCGATCTTATCTGAAAATAATATTACCCCAACTTTATCATTATTATTAATTGCAGAAAATGATAGCACGGCTGCAATTTCGGTAATGAGTTCATTTTTTAATTGTTTCTGCGTACCGAAGTATGACGACTGGCTGATATCGATAAGCAGCATTACCGTTAGCTCCCGTTCTTCCTCAAATACTTTTATATAAGGATGGTTCATCCGGGCGGTAACGTTCCATTCTATATTGCGCACATCATCGCCAAAAGTATATTCACGCACTTCACTAAAACTCATTCCTCTCCCTTTAAATGCCGAATGGTATTCACCAGAAAAAATATTCTGCGAAATACCTTTCGTTTTTATTTCGATCTTTCTTACTTTTTTAATTAATGCGGCTTTATCCATAACGAATTGCGGATTGCGGAGTGAGCAAAATTGCGGAATTAAGGAACTTCAACTACATTGATTATTTCTGAGATAATATTTTCTGTAGTAATATTTTCTGCTTCTGCTTCGTAGGTCAGCCCGATGCGGTGGCGAAGCACATCGTGACAAATGGCACGAACATCTTCAGGTATCACAAATCCCCGTCGTTTAATAAATGCATATGATTTACTGGCAAGGGCAAGATTAATTGAAGCCCTCGGAGAACCTCCATAAGTAATGAGATGTTTTATTTTACTCAATTTATATTCTTCGGGTTTTCTTGTTGCAAAAACAATATCGAGAATATAATTTTCAATCTTTTCATCCATATAAACCTCCCGAACAAGGTTGCGTGCATTTAATATTTCTTCCGGTTTTATGATCGGTTTGATATTAATTGGCTGCCCATTTACGTTTTGACGGATAATTAATTTCTCATCATCCTTATTCGGATAATTCACTACTACTTTCATCATGAACCTGTCGACCTGTGCTTCGGGAAGCGGATATGTTCCTTCCTGCTCAATGGGATTTTGTGTTGCCAGCACAAGAAAAGGCTCTTCCAGTTTAAAAGTAGTTTCACCAATGGTTACCTGCTTTTCCTGCATCGCTTCCAAAAGTGCGCTTTGTACTTTCGCCGGGGCACGGTTTATTTCATCAGCGAGAACAAAATTGGCAAACAGCGGCCCCTTCTTTACACTGAACACATTTTCTTTCTGATTGTAAATTAATGTTCCGATAAGGTCGGCAGGAAGCAGATCGGGAGTAAACTGAATACGGGAAAATTTTGCATTGATAGCGCCTGCGAGTGTTTTAATTGCCAGCGTTTTTGCAAGACCGGGAACACCCTCTAATAAAATATGTCCCTGCGATAATAATCCCAGTAATAATCTGTCGATCATGTATTTCTGTCCGACAATAGCTTTCGAAGTTTCGAGGCGCAGCAGCTCTATAAAAGCACTTTGTTCGTGTATGCGTTCATTCAGCTCTTTGATGTCAGAAGCCAAAGGAGTATCCATAAGCAATAATTATTTGGTCAATTAGTAAAATAAAAAGCGCAAAATAACAGCACAAATTGTGCACTAAATTGCCGGCCAAAGTTAAACAAGGTTAATGTAAGAATAAACAATGTTAACCCTTCTTTTGCTGTGATTTGAGTGCGCATGATTATTTTTAATAAATTAATTGCAAACTATGGCAAATAGATCTGAAGTAAGAGCAGAAACGGGCGAGGTTCCGTATCGCACAGTTTTAACCAACGGACGGAGCACTTTTATTGCTGACGAGAGAAAGGACCTGGGCGGAGCCGATGAAGGTGCCACCCCCAACGAATTGATGTGTATGAGCCTGGCAGCCTGTACATCCATCACCCTTAAAATGTATGCTGCCCGAAAAAATTGGGATACCGGAACGATAACTGTTGAAGTTGCCATGCATCACCACGAAGGAGAAACGATCTTTATGAGAAAAATCAGTTTGGCCGTAGATCAAACTGCAGAAATTAATGAGCGAATACTGGCGGTGGCAAATAAATGCCCCATTCATAAAACCCTTTCAGCAGCCAATAAAATTGAATCAAACATTGTTTGACATATTTTCGGTTAATTAGCACAGCATTAAACAACCTGAATTGTTTTAATCATGCATGAGTATATTTTATTTGCAATTCCTTTTTTCCTGCTGATGGTGGGGCTTGAGGCTTATTATTCGATCAAAGAAAAAAAAGAATTCTACAGGTTTAACGACACGATCTCCAACCTGAGCATTGGTATCGGCAGTGAGGCGACAGGGTTGTTTTTCAAGCTGATCATCTTCGGAGCCTATATTTATGTTTACGACCACTGGAGTTTGTTTCATATTCCGCCAACATGGTGGAGCTTTTTATTGGTATTGATCCTTTATGATCTCTGTTTTTACTGGGCGCATCATATGTTGCATAAAGTAAATATTTTCTGGGGGGCTCATATTGTTCATCACAGCAGTGAAGAATATAATCTCAGTGTTGCCTTGCGCCAGAGCTGGATAGAATCGGTGCTGGCTTTTTTTATTTTTATTCCGATACCCATGCTCGGTTTCGATCCAATTGTTTTTGTTCCTGCTGCTGCTTTGGATTCGCTATACCAGTTTTGGATCCATACCCGCACCGTAAAAAAATTACCACGCTGGTATGAAAAAATATTTAATACACCGTCACATCATCGCGTTCACCACGCCCGCAATCCAATTTATATCGACAAAAATTACGGTGGAATATTAATTATATGGGATAGGATATTCGGCACTTTTCAGGAGGAAGAAGAAACGCCGGTATTTGGAATTACCACTCCATTAAATAGCTGGAATCCTGTTTGGGCGAATCTGCATTATTATAAAATTTTGTTCGGTAAACTGCATGTCATTACACATCCCGTTCAAAAAATAAAACTCCTTTTTAAAAAACCGGGGTGGATGCCCGATGAATATGGCGGTTATCAAAATCCTCCTGCGGTATCAACAAAATCATATATAAAGTTTGATGCTAAAAACAATCCGCAGTTGCATACATATCTTACCACTCAACTATTTCTGACCATAGGTGGGCTCATGGCTTACATGTACTATTTTGAAACACTAAGCCTTTTTTTCCAGATCAGTATTTTCGCTGCAATTATTTTTTCCATTGTGATCTGTTGCGCAGTTATAGAAAATAAATTATTAAGCGTTCAAATCAGGTTTACGCTCAGCCACTGGATAATACCATCAGAATATCTAAAACTGGTTTCATTAATGCTGCTCATCAATTCCTATTATTATTTTTATGCCCCTGACTGGTTCATACCCGAGCTTATTATTTCTTCATTCCTGTTTATTCTTTTCAATATCTGGTTTACGATGTCGTGGAAATATTTCCGAAATTAATTGCTTTTAAAAATGTATTTTTGGTAAAATATCAATAATATGAAATCACTTCACCTTTCCAATCAATTAACCAACTATGGTTTATTTGCTACTGCCTTTTTAAGCGCCGGTACAGCCGTTTCACAAATTGTTTATACTGATGTTGATCCTGATATTGTATTAAATGAAAATGGAGATTATGATATTGATATGGATGACTATGGGGGTCGTGACTTCAGGCTTGTCAATTTTATATCAGCCGGTTCATTTCACGGGGGCTTGCTCCAGGCTCATTATGATGGTAATTATGTAGCAGGTTATTCTACCAGCAATTTTATTTTAATTCCAATTGCTTCCGTATTAAATTCAGGTGAGGTAGTCGGTTCTACTTTAGACTGGGTTGACGACGGTTATTTATTCTGGACCAATCTTTTTCCAGTTGTTCAGGGAGGTTTATGGGAAAATGTATATAATAAATGGGCAGGGGTAAAATTTGATATCGATGGCCAGGAACATTTCGGATGGATAAGGATGGATGTGACCTCGTCACCGATCGTAATTACACTAAAAGATTTTGCATATGATGCAACAGCCAATACACCAATTGGCATTTTTACTACCGATATAGAAAATGATAATGGATTTTATCCAACAATTTTACTCAGCCACAAACAATTAGTAATCCAGTTACATGGCAATTTGAATTCTTGTAGTGTAAAATTTTATAATATCACCGGGCAGGAAGTATTATCAGTTGATGAAGTTCCTGACAACAATTCAATCGATCTCCAGCAACTTGAATTTGGTGTTTATTTATTTATGGTTACCAGTGGTGAAAAATATTATTCCTGCATGGTAGCCGTTAATTAGAAACGAATATGGGTCATTCCATTGTAGGTTCCATAATGCTCACCCTATTTCCTTCTGTATCAAGAAAAGAAACATATAATCCAAATCCCGGAATATCCATCGGTTCACCAAGCACCTTTCCGCCAGCCTTCTCAATTTTCTTCATTGATCTTTTGATGCTGTCCACTGCAATTACAACTGAAGGATATTGATCGGGCATTGATTCCGACCGAATATAAAAACCTCCGTTGATAATTCCCGCTTTTTTAGGTCTGCCGCTTTTGGTCGATTCGGTTGTTGTTGCCAATACATAATTGCCATGCTCTTCACCCAGCATTTCTGTATCCCAGCCGAATGCGCCGGAATAAAATTTTGCCATCCGTTTTCTGTCCACGGCGGGCATTTCAAAATGAACAACTGGGTCCATTTTTTTTGAGGTGGATTTTTTTGCTGCTTTTTTCGTTGCCATAATTATTTAATTTAATAAAGTGGAAGAAATATGCGGCAAACCAGGTGCCATGTGAATATGTTCAATTCAACTCAATCAATCATTGAAGAAATGACGAAGTAATTCATTTTAGGATCAGAAATTATTCCCTTAAGTGAAATAATTTCTACAATTTAATTCCAGCATTATTTTTCAAACGGACGAAACTTTTCAATTAAACTCTCCATTAACCAGTGGGCAGTCGCAGTATCCAGTATCCAGTATCGGCTGTTCATTCAGCATCCAGTATCGGCTGTTCATCCAGCATCCAGCATCGGCTGTTCATCCAGCATCCAGCATCGGCTGTTTATCGGCTGCTCATCGGCTGTTTCCGGGATACTCCACAAAATTATTCTCCGTTTCATATAAAGTAATATGCACTTCAAATTCCGCTTCCAGGTGATGGCGGAATTTTTCGTATATCACTTTCGCAATATTTTCTGCGGTGGGATTTAAATATTTAAACTCCGGAACATCGAGATTGAGATTGTTGTGGTCGAAAGGTTCTATCACCAGTTGCGTGATCATCTCCTTTACTTTTTTCATATCCACCACATATCCAGTTTCCGGATTTATTTCACCGGTTATTGTTACTATCAATATATAATTGTGCCCGTGATAATTCGGATTGTTGCATAACCCGAATATCCTGTCGTTGGTCGCATCGTCCCAGGCCGGATTAAATAATCTATGTGCAGCATTAAATGTTGCACGTCGGCTTACACTTGTTTTCATAATTGCAGATCTAAATTTATATAAAGGTGGGTAAAATACCTTAATTTTGAGGCATTCATTAATGGATAAAGTGCGTTCGATACATGAATTCAAGGTCTCCTCAATTGAAGGGGGCGAAATAGATTTTTCGGCATTTAAAGGAAAAAAATTGCTCGTGGTAAATACGGCAAGCGATTGTGAGTTTACCCCCCAATATACCCAGCTACAGGAATTGTTTGTGCATTATAAAAATAAACTGGTGGTGATTGGATTTCCATCTAATAATTTTGGCGAACAGGAGCCGGGAACCGACAGGGAAATAAAAAACTTTTGTTCATACCGCTACGGCGTTACATTTCCGCTTGCATCAAAAAGTGATGTCACCGGAGAGAATATCAATCCGGTCTTTAAATGGCTCACCAGCCAGGAAATCGGAACGGAGCTGAACAAAAAAGTTACCTGGAATTTTCAAAAATTTTTCCTCAACGAAGATGGTGAACTCATTGCCGTTTTTCCTCCCGCCGAAGATCCGATAAACGACAAGTTACTCGAACTGCTGAATATGAATTAATTTGGCCATTCATCGGAAATTTTAATTTTTATTTCGAATGCTTTTTAAAGATATCATTGGCCAGAGCAGAATAAAACAACAGCTTCTTACCGCAGTTGCTGAAAACCGCGTGAGTCACGCCCAGTTATTTTTAGGGCCGGAAGGATGCGGCAACCTTGCCATGGCACTTGCCTTTGCGCAATATATAAATTGCGAAAATAAAACCGACGACGCATGCGGAAAATGTGCATCATGTATTAAAGCACAAAAATTTATTCATCCCGATATTCACTATACATTTCCATTTATAAAATCTGATAAAAAAGAATTATGTGCCGACTGGCTGCCGGAGTGGCGTGAATTTTTGCAAAAAACACCTTATGCATCTTATAATGAATGGATAAAATTCATCGAGCCCGATAATAAGCAGGGAAATATTACAGCAAAAGAATGTTCCGATATTTTGCGGCGGCTTTCATTAAAAAATTATGAGTCGCCATACAAGGTTCAAATACTCTGGCTGCCGGAATTTTTGGCCGGGGAAGGTAATCGTCTTTTAAAAATTATTGAGGAGCCCTACGACAATACTTTATTTCTTCTGGTGGCCAACGACCAGGAGCGAATAATAAATACAATTCTCTCGCGGGTGCAGATCTTAAAATTTAATCGCCTCACCGATGAGCAGATGGTGATCGCCCGGCTGGCAAAATTTAATTTGGAACCACACCAGGCAAAAAAAATCGCCGCTATGAGCGAGGGTGATTTTAATGCCGCCACTTTGTTGGTTGAAGTTCATGAAGACATGAATACCGCCCTGATCCGCGACTGGATGGAAGCAGCTTACCGCAGGAACATTAAAAGTCTCTTTGCCTGGAACGATAAATTCCTGAAGTTGGGCCGGGAGCAACAAAAAAACTTTTTTCGCTATTGCCTCCATTTTTTCAGGGAGATATTGCTGATAGAAGCCGGGGCAGCCGAAATTTCCAAGCTAACCGACGAAGAATTAAAGACCGCGAAGGGTCTCGGAACAGTGCTCGGTGTTGACCGCATTACGGAAATATTAGAATTATTTGATAAAAGCATTTACTTTGTGGAAAGAAATGTGAATGCCAGGGTGCTGATCACCTACATTTCTATCACCCTTTTAAAACAATTTGAAACAGAAAAAATTAACCGGAGGCCGTTTTTTGAAAAATGGGCCTTGTAAAGATATAAGCGATGAGTTGTGCCGGATGTTCGGTTGGTGCCGCGGGCGGAACCCCCACAGGATGCAAGAGTAATGGCCATTGTGCCACCGGGGGTTGCAATAAATTAAATACTTACGATTGGCTGCGATATCTTCCCGTGCCAACGGAACAGCAATACCATGTGCATGAGATCAGTTTTAAAAATGGGATCCGCAAAGGATTTTATTTGAATAAAAACAAGCTGGATGTAATGACCGGCGATATGGTTTGCGTGGAAACCGACAGCGGTTATGACGTGGGCCGGATATCACTTAGCGGCGAACTGGTAAAGCTCCAGATGAAAAAAAGAAAGGTAAGCGCCGACATTCAATTCTCTCCCATTTTAAGAAAAGCCTCAGACCTCGACATTCAAAAAATGATGGAAGGAAGAGCCATGGAAGGAAGCATCATGCTGCGGGCAAGAAAATTTGCCAGGGAGCTGAACCTTGAAATGAAGATCGGTGAAGTGGAATTTCAGGGTGATAAAAGAAAAGCTACATTTTATTATATCGCCGACGACCGCGTTGATTTTCGCGAACTGATAAAAACCTATGCAAAGGAATTCAGGGTGAAAATTGAGATGCGCCAGATCGGTGCAAGGCAGGAAGCGGGAAAAATTGGTGGATTGGGAAGTTGCGGCCGTGAACTTTGTTGTTCCACCTGGTTAACAGATTTTAAATCGGTGGGAACAAATGCTGCCCGTTATCAGAATTTAAGTATCAATCAGTCGAAATTATCGGGGCAATGCGGGCGATTAAAATGTTGCCTGAATTATGAACTCGATACCTATATGGATGCGCTGCGTGAATTTCCAAAAGACGCTGACTTTTTGCGCACAGATTTCGGCGATGCCCGTCTGGTTAAAACGGATATTTTTAAGAAATTGATGGTGTATGAATTTAATGACGGAGGAAAACAATATCCGATGACGATTACCAAGGTGCGTGAAATTCGTGCAATGAATCAGCTCGGCCAGAAACCGGAACATCTTGAAGGATTAAAATATGAAGAAGAGACCATAAAAAAAGAAGAAGAATTTGTAAATGTGATTGAGCATGTCAGCTTAAAAACAATTGAGAAGTCGGAAAAGAACAGGAGAAATAAAAATCAGCGCAACCAAAATCAACGCAACCAAAAAGGTCCTTCAAATCAAAACAACGAAAACAGACGCAACGAAAATCAGAATAAAAATCAAAATCAGAGGAGAGACGACAACCGCGATCCGAATCAACGCAACCCAAACCAGCGGCCGCCCAATCAAAGAAATAACGACCCCAACAAAAACCGCGACAACAGAAATAATCCAAACAGAAAAAAATAGTGGGCCCGATCAATATCTTCCGGTTTAATAATTATCTTTTTTTTGCAGCAATGCTTTGTTTAATTATTTCCTGCGAGCAATCACGTGTATTCGATAAAAATATCCCGCTAAATAAAAATGGCTGGAATTATGGTGAGCAAATACAATTTGAAGTGAATGTGAACGATACCATCATTCCTTATAATTTATACGTCAACGTGCGGCATACCGACGAATATCCTTACGATAATTTATGGGTAAAACTCACAACCGTTTTTCCCGACAGCACATCACGACAAAATGAGATCAATGTAAAATTATCAGAGCCCGACGGAAAATGGACGGGCAATTGTGTTGATGGTATTTGTTTTAATTCGGTGCTTGTGCAAAATAATTTTCTGCTTCCTCAAAAAGGAAAATATATATTTATTTTAGAA
>JBIOHA010000033.1:0-15884 GCA_044448625.1 Chitinophagales bacterium
ATTCGCTCTTCTGAAGCTGGTGATCTCAAATTCACCATTCGATTTTGTGATATGTATGGCATATGCAGTTTGATCACCATCGGGAGTAGCTGTCCAATAGAATGCGTATTTATCCTTAAAGCCAAAGAGGTCTTCTCCTTCGCTGATATTCGCACTTTTATATCCACCAGCCACCAGTTGAATGCTGGAGTCGTTAACGGCAAACATGGTGGCGGCTGCTTTTGATGGGCCACCTAGATAATTGATCAGTTCCCACCATTCGTCGAGCGTTGGTAAGTGCCAGCCCGGAGGTGCGGCCCCGATCGCATTGCTGTAATAATACAATCGCCCGTAAATTTTATCGATTGTAGAATCGTTGTTGTAGAAAAAACTTTTGGGTGTTTTAAAATCCCAGTTCATGGTCATCCATTCCTGGTTTCCGATCTTAACGGATGGAAATTGTTTTGCAGATGTTTGTGCATCCGCAATTCCGCCAATAAAAAATAAAATAAATAATGGGAGTATGTATTTTCTGATCATAGCCCTGGTCAACAATAATTATACTCAAAATTAAAAAACGGTATCAAATTTATTTCCCCAGGAATTCCGGTTTGCGTTTTTCAAGAAATGCTGAGGTCCCTTCAATAAAATCCTCTGTTTCCATACACTGGCCAAATTGCGTTATTTCCATCTGGTAAGAATCTCCCACATAACCCCCCCCCCGATAATGCGCATTTACCAGTTGAACCACCTTGCTCACCGCAACCGGGCCTTTCGTTATGATCTTTTTAATTATCTCCTCACATCTTGAGATCAGTTCGGCCTGGGGAACTACATGATTTACCAAACCGAGTTCTTTTGCCATCGCGGCATTTATAGTATCACCGGTCATAAGCAGTTCGAGGGCTTTTCCTTTGCCTATCAGTTCTACGAGTCGTTGTGTGCCACCATATCCCGGAATAATTCCCAGGTTCACTTCGGGCTGACCAAAAATTGCATTTTCACTCGCTACCCGGAGGTGACATGCCATTGCTAGTTCGCAACCGCCGCCAAGTGCATAGCCATTTACCCCTGCAACTACGGGCTTATTATAACTTTCAATTTTATCGAAGGTATCGTGGCCGTTTTCACTCATGGTTTTTCCCTGTTCCGGTGTGAAATCAGCAAACTCAGAAATATCGGCACCGGCAACGAACGACTTTTCCCCGGCACCCGTAATGATCACCCCCTTTACTTCATCGTTATACATATATTCTTCAAACACCTCATCCAGCTCAACAATGGTTTTGATATTTAGGGCATTGAGGTTTTTCGGGCGGTTGATGGTGATGTAGAGAATGTTATCTTTTACTTCAGTTATTAAGTTTTCGAGTTGCATTGAAGTTGTTTTTTGCGCTAAGATAGTGAAGGTTCCATGAGCCATATATTGAGGTTTCAACACATACTATGTATTGGTGCCGGGGTTTATCTTTGGAACTTATAATTAATAATGAGCAGTAAATTATTTTCAGACATAGTTCCGGTTGCAAAAAAAGATTGGCTCAAACAGGTGATGCACGACCTGAAAGGCGATGATTTTGATAAAAAATTATTGAGCGAAGTGGATGGCATTGTAATACAACCACTTTATACAAAAGATGATCTTCCAGAATTTGAACCTGACGAAACAGCAAATTTTCTTGAAGATTTTGATCCCGAATTTATTGAAGGCGTGGAAATCGAAGGGCGGTTCTCTCCGGTATGGAATATCGCCGAAGAAACTACTATGGACAAAGATCAGTCGCTCGATGAAATTGTTATTGCATCATTAAAAAGAGGTTCAAATTATTTGCGATTGAGTGTTACAGAAAATATTGTTTGGGATAAGGTGATCGATGAGATCAGAAAAATTAAATACCCGGCGAATTTCAGTTTCAATATCAACAGTGATCTGCTGGATGAAAATATTGCAAATATCTGGCGTCAGCGTGTTGGCTTTGCCGGCGACCGCGACAGGTTAATTCAATCGTTGGAATTTGATCCAATTGGTTATTGGATGCAAACTGGAAATATTGAAAATGAATCGAGATCATTCACAGCATTAGCAGAGGTTTTTTTTAGAATATCGGGCCATCTGCAGGATTGTAAATTATTAAAGATCGATGCTGCTGTTGATGCGATGGCTGATAAAAATTCTATTCAGCAACTTGCCATGGCACTTGCCATCACTAGCGATTATTTTGACAGGCTGACCAAAAAAAATGTCTCGCTTGAAGAGCTTATCCACTTAATTTCATTTCGGTTCTCTGTCGGGAAAGATATGTTCGCAGAGATAGCAAAACTCAGTGCATTTAAAGTTTTGTGGAATAATTTATTAAAAACATTTATTGAAGACATTGAATTTATTCCTGCCCCTGTTATGCAGGTGGTTGTTAAAGATGTTGTGTCGCAGGATGATGCACCATATCAATATTTATTGCGCAGTACCACTAAAGCAATGAGCGCAATTTTAGGGGGATGCGATGTTTTAAGTATTTCCGTTTCAGGTGGCCCGGAAAATAAAAATGACGAGATGCTGAAACGAACAACAACACATGTTCAGAATTTGCTGAGATATGAATGCCATATCGATAAGTATCGCGACGTTGCTACAGGAAGTTTCTATATTGAAAATTTGACTGCAGAGATCGCAGAAAAAGCATGGCTTTTATTTATACATATCGAGGCAGAAGGCGGATTTTTGGAGAATTGGAAAAAAGATAAACTTGCATCTGTTTTGGCAAAAGAATTCAATTGATCAATTAAAACAATTAATGAAACCGAATTTTAATAATATTCCATTCAAAAACTTCCGTGCTGAAAATGACCTCCGGTTTGATGAGGATGTGGAGCAGTTAATAAATTCGGTTCCTGGCCTCGATCCTTATTTGCGTGGACCTTATGCAACTATGTATTTAATGCAGCCCTGGACGATAAGGCAATATGCAGGTTTCTCAACAGCAGAAAAATCAAATGAATTTTACAGGAAAAATTTAGCTGCTGGGCAAAAAGGATTATCTGTTGCATTCGATCTTCCTACACATCGCGGTTACGACAGCGATAATGAAAGAGTATATGGCGATGTTGGAATGGCCGGTGTTGCAATTGATTCTGTTGAAGACATGAAAATTTTATTTGATCAGATCCCGCTCGATCAAATGAGTGTGAGCATGACAATGAACGGCGCCGTAATTCCCATCATGGCATTTTATATAGTAGCTGCAGAAGAGCAGGGAATTAAACCTGAACAATTAAATGGCACCATTCAAAATGATATATTAAAAGAATTCATGGTTCGCAATACTTATATTTATCCTCCTGCACCAAGTATGCGTATTGTTGCTGATATTTTTAAATACTGCTCCCAAAAAATGCCAAAATTTAATTCTATCAGTATTTCGGGATATCATATGCAGGAAGCCGGGGCAACTCCTGAAATTGAATTAGCCTATACTTTAGCCGACGGCATCGAATATGTACGCACAGGAATTAGCGCTGGATTAAAAGTTGACGAATTTGCACCGAGGTTATCATTTTTCTTTGGGATTGGAATGGATCATTTCCGCGAGATCGCGAAATTGCGTGCAGAGAGATTTTTATGGAGCAAATTGATGAAGCAATTCGGTCCACAAAATAATAAATCGCTGATGTTGCGCACGCATTGCCAAACCAGCGGCTGGAGTTTAACGGTACAGCATCCGTTAAACAATATTGCCCGCACCTGTATTGAAGCATTGTCGGCAGCTTTGGGTGGAACGCAGAGTTTGCATACCAACAGCCTTGATGAAGCCATTGCCTTACCCACAGATTTTTCGGCTCGCATCGCCAGAAATACACAAATCTATTTACAAAAAGAAACAGGTATCACCCGTACAGTTGATCCCTGGGGTGGAAGTAATATTATTGAAGATCTTACACTCGAGCTCATAAATAAAGCATGGAAATTAATTGAGGAAGTAGAATCACTCGGCGGCATGCAAAAAGCAATTGAGGCAGGAATTCCAAAAATGCGGATAGAAGAAGCTGCTGCAGAAAAACAAGGGAAAATTGATGGCGGAAAAGATATTATTGTCGGCATCAACGCATTTAAACCCGAAAATGAAAATTCAGATATTGAAATTTTATCTGTCGATAATACCGCAGTGCGTGAACAGCAAATTGAGCGCATTAATAAAATAAAAAAGGAAAGAAATAATGAAGATGTTGATGCAGCTTTAAGCAAAATTACAATGTGTGCTGAATCAGGTGATGGCAATTTATTGGAGCTGGCAATAGACGCTGCAAGAAAGCGTTCAACATTAGGTGAAATTTCTTCTGCCATGGAAAAGATATTCGGCAGGTTCACTGCAAATATTCAATCCGTTTCCGGAATTTATCAAAAGGAAGTTATGGACAACGAAAGTTTTATCAGGGCAAAAGAATTAAGTGATGCTTTTGCGGAAAAAGAAGGTCGCCGACCCAGAATTTTAATTGCCAAACTCGGACAGGATGGCCACGACCGCGGAGCAAAAATTATCGCAACCGCTTTTGCAGATATCGGTTTCGATGTCGACATCAGCCCATTATTTTTAACCCCGGCCGAGGCAGTTAAACAGGCAATCGAAAACGATGTGCATATTATCGGTATTTCATCACTTGCGGCAGGTCATAAAACCCTGGTGCCGGAAGTTATCGCAGAATTGAAAAAATACGATCGCGAAGATATGCTTGTTGTTGTAGGAGGTGTCATCCCCGAACAGGATCATGAATTTCTTACCAATGCCGGCGCAGCATTTATTTTCGGGCCTGGAACGGTAATAAGTGATGCTGCTGCTGAACTACTTGAACAAATGCTCGCTTAGCATAAAATCATTTCTTCAACTATTCACTTTCAAATGCGTGATCACTGCTCTTATTTCACCATAAGTATAATCATTACCCAGCATTTCCTTAATTGGCTTTAACCGGCCATCTCCCGATCGTTTCACTGCATTCAGAATCGTATTCAACCGTTGCTCATTCATCAGTTCCGTTAATTTTATTTCACCGGATTCAATGAACTCATTCAAATGTGATTCAACGGTTGTTATTGCAAGCTTTCTTTCTTCAGCAATCGATTTTATCGATTTGCCAGAGCGAAAAAGGTAAAGCGACGACCTTTTTGAATCAGTTGTATCAGGCTTATTCCTTTTTATTTCCACAGCCTTTTTCTTTTCATTTATTTTTAAATGGATCTTGGTGTCTATCCTGTTTAATTCACAATATTCTTTAATAACCTCAAGAAATAATTTGCCATACTTGCTGATCTTTATTTCTCCGAATCCTGTAATATGATAAAGATGATCATGGAGCAAGGGATAGAATGCGGCTAATTCCTGTAACGTAATATCACTAGCAATGATATACGGCGGCATATCCTCCTCGCGGGCCCGTTCGCTTCTTACATTTCGCAACATTCCAAATAATGTTTTATCGTAATTGATTACGCTCGTTTCTTTTGCCTCGATCCGTTCCTCAACTTTATCAAGGAAAACGGTTTGTTGTCCTTTTAAAACAGCGTCGCCTTTTTCGGTTATAATGATCTTTGGAAATTCTCCACGTTCATCTCTCTTTAAATAACCTTTGTTTATTAATTCCCTGAAATAGTTGGTCCAAAGATCACGCGAGATATCTGCGCCGATACCATAGGTTTTTAATTGTTTATGGTGATCGCGGATCTTTTCACTTTTACTTCCTCGCAGCAGATCAATTAAATAATGCATTCCGAATACCTCTCCCGTTCTTTTTACAGCACTAAGCGCTTTTTGAGCAATGATGGTAGCATCAAAAACATTTTGCTTCGTTAAGCAAAAATCACAACTGCCGCAATTGTCTGCATCATATTTTTCTCCGAAATATTCGAGAAGCATCCTTCTCCTGCATTTATTAGCATTGCAAAAGCCAGCCATCTGGTCAAGCTTTTTAAGCATAATAGCTGATTGCTCCGGATTGTTTTCAACAGCTGCAAATTTTTTAAGCTTGACCACATCACCATAAGAATAAAATAAAATTGCATCACTTTTCAAACCGTCGCGACCCGCCCTGCCTGTTTCCTGGTAATAGCTTTCAATATTTTTGGGCAGATTATAGTGAATCACAAATCGCACATCGGGTTTATCAATACCCATTCCAAATGCAATGGTGGCAACAATGATCTTAATGTTGTCTTTTTTGAAATCTTCCTGCACGGCCGATCGCTCCTGTGAATCCATACCGGCATGATAATATTTTGCAAGAAATCCCACCTGATTTAATTGTTCCGCAATTGCTTCTGTATTTGCACGGCTCAAGGCATAAATAATTCCGGAATCATTTGGATGTTTTGAAAGGTATTCAGTTATTTCATAAAATGAATTCTTCTTTTGTTCAATAAAATAATGAATATTGGATCTGTTGAAACTGGAAATAAATATTTTCGCATTGCTGATCAAAAGTTTATCTGCAATATCTTTCCTTGTAATTTCATCTGCACTTGCGGTTAGCGCAATGAGTGGTACATTGGGGAATTTTTGTTTCAAAGCTGCCAGTTGCAGGTATTCGGGTCTGAAATCATGCCCCCACATACTTACACAATGTGCTTCATCTATTGCGAAGAGTGAAATGTTCAACTGCTTTAAATAGGCAATAAATTTTCCGCCTTCACTCATCAGCCGCTCAGGAGCAACATACAGCATTTTTAATTCGCCGGATGCAATCCTGTTGAAGATCATGCGCTGCTCTTCATTGCTCATAGAACTATTAAGCGCCTCCGCGGCTATTCCATTGTTTTTTAATCCATCCACCTGGTCTTTCATCAGCGCTATAAGCGGAGAAATTACCACAGTAAGACCCGGAAACATAAGGGAAGGAATTTGAAAACAAAGCGATTTACCAGCGCCGGTAGGCATCACAACCACGGTATCATTTCCAGCTACTACATAGTTGATGATCTCCTCCTGTGTATCCCGGAAACTATCGTATCCAAAATACTTTTTAAGAACATCTTTAAGGAACATAACAAAATTTTAATCTTCAAATATAAAAAATCCTATCTTAGAGAAACAAATTTGTTGAAAACTTAAAGAAATTATTCCGGGTAATCACTACTTTTCGGAAATAGACATTGCGGCAAACAACCCAGTTATTTCAAATTATAGTTGTGTTAATTTATTGGTTCTCTTTTGAAAAAAACATTTATCATATTAATTCTCCTGAATTGCAGATTGATCTCATTTGCAAAGGGCGCAATTGATAACGTATATGCACTTCCGGATGATGTGGGCGCAAGAACCGAAATCAGCAACTACGCAAAAATTTTTGTCGACAGCAACAATTCATTTTCACTTGAGCATATCCTGGCGGGAAATGCCGATAACCTTTTTCATGAAAACAGTATCTGGCAAAGCCCCTGGAAAAATCATCCCGCAATAAATGTTTGGGGTAAATTATTTCTGTATAATCCTTCCGATAGACCGAGAGAAATTTATATAGCGCTGGAACGGGGGGATATCACGAACGTTTATTTTGGTTCTGAAAAATCGCAATTAACAAAGATTACTTTTGGTTTTTCTTTAAGAGAGAAAACAAAGATCATCCCCGCTATTAGAATTAAAGTTCCTGCCGGAGATACAGTCATGTTTTATTTCCAGTCGATGCAGGACGATTATTTTATATATAACGGGCCCCATGTTATACAGGTCAGTGAAGTGGAATCGCTGTGGAAACTCATTTCAAAAGAAAGGTTATTCTACGGGATATTTTACGGGATAGTGATCGCATTAATATTTTATTCCATCGCTTTATTTATTGCAGTTCGTGAATCCATCTATTTATATTTTATCTTCTTCCTGCTTTTCATGGGGTTGTATTTCGTGGATCATAACAGGATCGGCCAAACTTATATTTGGAATTATCCGTTTTTTCACAACCTGGAAAAATATGGCAATGGTTATGTATTCAGCACGCTGGCTTCAGTTAGTGCTTTTCTTTTTTTCAGAAAATTCATGAACCTGAAAAATGAGTTTCCCCGCTTCGACAAGATCTTTGTTTTACTCATTGCGCTTACAGTGATCAATTACTTTGGGATTATTACCGGTAACGCTGCGATGTGGCGCACGTTCATGAATTATCTCTTGTTAGTGCTGCAGCTTGTTACAGTTGTATTATCTATCATTTTATCTTTTCGGAAAAGCTATACAGCAAAGATCTTTCTTGTTGCCTTCACCATTCCACTTATTTGTGCGATCCTAAACCAGGTTTGGATATTAAACCATTCAAATCATTTCAAAACAATTGGCCAATATTTATTTCAGGCGGGAGCCGGGCTGGCATTTATTACATTTTCAATTGGTGTTGGCATCAACATCAGGCGTATGAACCGGCAGAAAAGAAAAGCCGAGGCCATTGTCGTGGAATCATTAAAAGAAAATGAACGCCTCATTAAAGAGCAAAATATAATCCTTGAACAAAAGGTGGAAGAGCGAACAAAAGAATTAAAGAAAACGCAGCAACAGCTCATTCAAAATGAGAAGCTAGCTTCACTCGGGCAATTAACTGCGGGTATTGCACATGAAATAAAAAATCCTTTGAATTTTGTCATTAATTTCTCCCAGCTTTCTAACGAACTTATCACGGAATTTCAGGATGCAAAATCAGAGGAAGATAAAAATATGATCATAACCGATCTCCGTTTAAACCTTCAAAAAATAAATGAACATGGCAAGCGTGCCGACAGCATTGTGAAAAATATGCTCCAGCACAGCAGGGGAGAATCGGCTGAAAAAGAACTGACCGACATTAACAAATTATGTGAGGAATTTTTCCTTCTTGCCTACCATGGCATGCGTGCATCCGATCCAGAATTCAACTGCACACTCAACAAGCAGTTAAACCCAGCTTTACCACAAATCAATGTTGTGTCGCAGGATATTTCGCGTGTATTGCTCAATTTATTTAACAACGCTTTTTATGCTGTAAACAAAAGATCAAAAATCGAATTGAATGGTTATATCCCGGAAGTGAAACTGGTCACCGAAAAAAATAGCAATAACATCGTGATCAGGGTAACTGATAATGGCACTGGGATCCCTGTTGAGATAAAGGAAAAAATATTCAATCCATTTTTTACAACGAAATCCACAGGCGAAGGAACAGGTCTGGGTCTCAGCATCAGTCACGATATCATCGTTGGACACGGTGGCGAGCTCACGGTTGTTTCAGAACAAAATAATTTTACGGAATTTAGAATTTTATTACCCATAATATGATGGAACGCATACTTGTAGTCGACGACGAACCCGACCTCCAAATTCTGATCACACAAAGATTTCGCAAGCAGATCCGCGAGAAAGAATTTGAATTTGTATTTGCTGAAAATGGAAATGCTGCTTTGGATGAACTTGCAAAAAATCCAAATATCAGCCTCGTGTTGACAGATATCAATATGCCGGAAATGGATGGGTTGACGTTGCTCGACAGGATGAATAAACTCGACCGCATTATTAAATCTGTGATCGTTTCTGCTTATGGAGATATGGAAAAGATCAGGACGGCAATGAACAGAGGTGCTTTTGATTTCGTGACAAAGCCCATCGATTTTGCAGATCTGCAACTCACCGTTGGCAAAGCGGTTTTGGAACTTGCATTTATTCGCAGCGCACTCGAAAAGGATGAATTACTTCAAATAGAAAAGGAAGGCCGCGAAATGGCACAGCATCGCGAACAGGTTAAGCAAATGTTTCTTGCCAATATGAGCCATGAAATACGCACACCCATCAATGCCATTTACGGCATGTCGCAGTTGCTCTTAAAAAAAGAAAGGTCAACCGACGATCTCACATATCTCAATGCCATTAAAAAATCATCGGAGAATTTAATTGTTATCGTGAACGATATTCTTGATCTCGCAAAAATTGAAGCTGATAAAATTGTTTTTGAAAAAATTCCATTCTCTGTTCGCGAATGCGTTGAGCTGGTTAAAAATACTTTGCAATTTAAAGCTGAGGAAAAAGGTTTGAAATTTATTATAGAAATAAATGAAACAACACCACCGTTTGTTATGGGCGACCCTACCAGGCTCAGCCAGATCCTGATCAACCTGGCAGGTAATGCTATAAAATTTACCGACAAAGGAGAAATAAAAATACATGTCAATTTCAAAAAAGAGCCGAGCACTAACCAGGTAAAAATGCAATTTGAAGTGAGTGATTCAGGTATAGGTATGTCTCCCGATCAATTGGAAAAAATATTTGAAAGTTTTTCCCAGGCCTCGGCCGATACCACAAGAAAATATGGCGGAACAGGGCTGGGGCTTACCATTGCAAAACAATTTGTTGAATTGCAGGGAGGAACATTAAAAGTATCCAGCGAATTAAACAGGGGAACAACTTTTTCTTTTGAAATTCCTTACGAGGTAGCCGATGATCAAAATATAGCTCATGAGATTGAAGAACTCACCGCTAAGGAAATTGCTGCTATCAATAACATGAAGATATTAATGGCAGAAGATAATTTATTTAATCAGATCGTAGCAGAGGGGTTGATCAACTCAGTTGCCGGGGAAGTAAAAATCGAAATTGTTTCTAACGGAAAACAGGCATTGGAAAAATTAAACATGAATAAATTTGATGTTGTTTTAATGGATGTGCGTATGCCCGAAATGGATGGACTTGAAACAACCGCAGCAATTAGAAAAAATGAAAAAATAAAGTCCGTACCCATCATTGCAATGACCGCCGGCACCACAGAAGATGAAATTAAAGAATGCTTTGCTGTTGGTATGGATGAGTTTGTTACCAAGCCTTTTGATGTGAATGACCTCTTTAGAAAAATATTGAAACTGACAAATTCAAAAAACCATTTATAGAAATCATTCTGATTCTTTAAAGATGGAATTATAAATGATATTCAACGGAAACACATGAGCATTAACCCAATACTGATAAAAACAAAAAATTACAGACAGGTAGCTTTAATTGAGATATTGCTTATTTTCTTTGTATTGATAATGGGTGATCTCACCAAATCAATTTCAGAAAGCAGGGGCGATCAAATTGTTACTTCCGTCCTGTTGATACTGGAAGCATTTTATTTATTATTGCTTTTCCAGCTTGTGCGCTTTCTGCAAAGCAATACCATGTTTGCAAAAATTTTTATGGGGTTTATCATCGTGGTATTCATATTATCTTTCATTGCGCTAAATCCATTTGTAGAAATTGTTGCAGATAAAATTCCATGGTTGATAGCGGTGCATATTATTTTATGTTCGATGGAATGTTTTGTGATCGGGTTGGGATTAAGAGACATTTATGATGTTGATCTCCGTATCGCCGAAAGGTTATGGGGATCGGTAGCAGTTTATTTATTGATCGCTTTGGGATGGGCGAGTTTTTATGAGATCATTGTATTAGCCACACCAACAGGACTAGGTGTTAGTTTAACGCCTGGCTACCAAACATATTCTGAAAGTTTATATTATAGCTTATGCAGCATCAGCGGCACCGGAACGGTGTATACAAACCCATCGCATCTTGTAAGAAATTTGGCTTTGATTGAAGCGGTATGGGGTGTGTTGTTTTTGGTGATGCTGATAGGAAGGTTGTTTTCGTTACCATCGAAAGAAAAAGGTGATCACTAGAATTATTGCTTTCCCTACTAAAAATTTACTTCATTAAATTCAGCATTTGAAAACTTTCAAAGTTTAATAAACTTTTTATTCAATGATTCATTTCCCGACACGTAAGAAATAATATATGTTCCTGATGGCATACCTGAACAGTCAATATTTATCAACGCATGATCATTAGCTATTTCAAAGTGTTGACTCCTAATTAATACCCCATTGATATTAAAGACATAAAGTTCAAATGGGCTTGAATTTCCTTCTGCATATTTTATTTCTATATAAACCTGGTCATGTGCCGGATTAGGATAAACTTGTACGGTTAATTCCTTATTCACTTCAGCATCATCATCCAAATGAATTTTTGGAGCAGGAACAGGTCCCTGCATTGTTGGTGAGCCATAGTACCTCCACGGTCCGTATATCCTTCCATCAAATGAATTTATCAAATCGTATTTCTGCCTAACCCGAATTTTATTAATATCACCTTCCTTATTCACAAGCTCAAATAAATAAGTATCCACGTCATCCGCCATAGTGTATACATTTTGCTCATCCGTGAATTCAATGCTATTTTCAATAGTGTTGAATATTGATTCGCTAAAGGGAATTCCTGCAGTTTTTATTTCCCAAACGGCTTTGCTTTCGCCTAATCCCTCAGGGTCTGTCCTATAATAATTAAATCCAAAATCCGTCTGAGCCAAGTTGAGAGAAGATATTGGACTGGAAAGATCATTGTTGAATAAAACAATATTATTTCTTTTATTTTCTAATCCATTTCCATAAAATATTTCAGCAATTCCTTCAGAAATTTCCGGTCCTGAAAATAAAATACTTCCGCATAAAATATCCGAATAACCATCAGCATTAAGATCACTTCGATTATTTATAGAGTAACCCAATTGTTTGTTTATTGTATTACTTTCAGTGGTCCAGCCAATATTTTTTTCAAGGCCATCCGCTGAACCAAAGTATGTATATAATTTGCCTTCATTGGTTTCACCATTATCATAAAAAGGAGCGCCAATTACGACATCTGAATATCCATCCGAATTAAAATCTCCTCCACCAGATACAGCAAATCCAAAACCCGCCCCGGTCTTTCCACTCTCGCCAATCCAATCAGCAAAGGTTGAGGGTCCTGAAGCAGATCCATAAAAAATAAATGCTGCTCCTTCATCAATTTGTCCGGAATCAAAATTATAGGCGCCAGCTAAAACATCAGAAAATCCGTCACCATTTACATCTCCTGCAGAGCTAACCGAGCACCCGAGATTTGCATTTATTTGATTTGATTCGTAGCTCCATATTGGTGTTGTAATTAAACCTCCTGATGAACCTTTATAGATGTACACTTTCCCTTCAAGCGACTGACCTGTTGTTAATTTATCTGCGCCTACAAAAATATCACTATATCCATCACCATTTACATCACCTGCCTGCGCAACTGAGTGACCGAAATTTGATTTCTTTTTATTGTTTTCCAAAATTAAATTAGGTAATGGGTTTATTCCTGCAGCAGAACCATAATGTACATAAACTGCGCCTTCATCCTGCAATCCATTATCATATTTTTCAGCACCTATGATGATGTCGCCATAACCATCCCGATTGATATCGCCGGCAGAAGAAACACTCACTCCTAAATTTGCTTTATCCTGATTGCTTTCAATAGAAACAGGAGTTCCCATCAAGCCTGTTGGTGATCCATAATAAATATATGCGCCGCCTTCCTGCGATTGCCCATGAGATAATTTTGAAGCCCCGGCAATAATATCACCATATCCATCACCATTCACATCACCAGCAGCTGCAACTGAAATTCCAAAATTGGCCTTTGCCTTATTATTTTCAAAACTCCATTCGGGAGTTAATGATAGCTCGCTATTGGATCCGTAAAAAACAAATATTTTCCCTTCATCCAGTTGTCCGTTATCAAAAAACGGTGCTCCGACTATCATATCATCTATTCCATCGCCATTAACATCACCGGCATCTGCAATTGAATACCCTAATTGACTATTCGCCTGGTTGGTTTGAAAAATTAGTTGGTTTTCTGAAACACGGAAAAATGGTTTTGAGCCAAATAAATAAACCGGCTGATCATATGGATCGTCCAACAGGGTAGCGTCATCATCATAATGATTTGTAATAGCATATTCAAGATATCCATCTGCGTTATTGTCACCGGATATTTTTATCATGGTGCTATACTTATTATAAAAAAAAGTATAGTTGCTTTCGGGTGATATTTCTGTTGGTGACTCAATAAAATCATCGGGCAACTCACCAAAACCATCCTTGCTACCGAAATAAATATATATTTTTTTAGCAGTTTCAGACGGGACAAAAATGTCAGCGTACCCATCATTATTGAAATCACCAGCCGGAGTAATTACACCGGTTAGCTGATCATCAATATTCTCTGCATTAAAGGTCCAGTCAGGTGTTGCATCAAATCCGGTAATTGAACCGAAGAAAACATCTGCCAGATAATCATCCATATTATCGATGTCGGAATGTGCAATAATATCTCCGAATCCATCGCCATTTACATCACCCAGATTTTCAACCTGGAATCCATAATCAACATAATCAGGCCCGATATATATCCACGACGGAGAAAGATCAACTCCTGAACTGTTTCCCTTAAATAAAAGTAATTTTGGTTCTGCGGATGGTGCGCCAAAATCGGTTGGTGCAGCAACAATGATATCTGTGAATCCATCTGCATTTGCATCACTTACTGTTAATGCCAGTCCAAATCTTTCATCCATTTCGTAAGTTATGATCGCATATGCCGTTTCCGAAAGTCCGGCGGCGGTTCCTAAATAAATATACATATTACCATTATCGTCAAAATAGGAATATGGATTGCCGATCACAACATCGCTATACCCATCATTATTGAAGTCAGCACCTTTGGCAAAAACAAACCGGGCTGGATAATCGGTATCAATAATATGTGTTGTGTAAGTATCCATATTTAAACCCAATTCAGACCCTAAATAACAATTGATCTGTTTATCGGGACCGTCAATTTCATCGGTAATCAATAAAATATCACTGTAGCCGTCTCCATTAACATCGCCTGCGGGTTTTGCATCAATTACGGGAATATGTACGCCTGTAAATGTAAAATCAGGCATTGTTTTAATTCCTTCTGCACTACCATAATAAATATATAATTTGCCTGCGTTTTCATAACTGGCATCGTAATCGGGAGCAGTAAGCATAAAATCGGAATATCCATCACCATTAATATCTCCTGCACAATCAAAGGAGTTTCCGAAACCGGATTCTAACTGGTCGACAGGAAGCGCTGCATTTTCCAATAATTCGGTATTTATTTCATGACCATAGAAAAAATATATATTATTAGCTGTTAGCTGTTGAGAACCGGTTAGAAAATCATCAAATCCATCATTATTGATATCGCCTAATGAATTTAATATATACCCAAATTGTCCGCCAATTATTTTTCCTTCCAGGCGTAGCTTATAACTTTCTTCCAATCCATTTTCTGAACCAAAATAAATCCTGATCTCTCCTTCATCCTGCGACTCGCAACAGGTAATTAATTGATCAAGGTCTGATTTATATGCCGTTATGATGACATCATAAAACCCGTCGCCATTAAAATCAGTTGTGCCTTTTACACCATATCCGAAATAAGAAGAGCTGCTTTCAGCGGGCGTATATCCGATCATATTGCCCCATACTTTCCAATTCTCTGTAGCAGATGGCCCGGAGGGTGAACCATAATAGCCAAAAACCGCACCTTCCATATTTACATATTCAGAATATTCTGCCGATCTCGCACTGATAAATATATCGGCGTAACCATCACCATTCACATCGGGAGAAACTTCAATGGTCTCATTAAAATCACTGTTGTCAGGATTTGAAACTGACCACGAAGGAAATGTATTCAAACCGGCTGATGAACCATAGTAAAGTTCAACGGAAGAACCGGCATATGATGCAACTACATCAGAATAACCATCACCATTCACATCACCCACCGCTAATTGTGAGCCTATTAATTTATTGGTAACATTTGACTCGATCACCTGGCTAGGTAAAGTTGAAAGAGAAACAGCATTTCCTAAAAAGACCAGTATCGCACCCTCGCTTGTTTGACCATTTGAATAAATTCCACAACTTGCAATAAAATCATCAAAACCAACACCATTAATATCTCCAGCCCCTTACACCCTGTGGCCAACATTACTACCGGTGGCATTTCCCTGATATTGGCGGTAATATG
>JBIOHA010000034.1:0-15825 GCA_044448625.1 Chitinophagales bacterium
CTATAAAAATTTAAACATTAGAATTTGTATATTTTTGTACTTGTTATTTGAGATCGATAATATGCTCTCTGAACAAGGCAAAGTAAAACTAATAAAAAATCGCCATTAAATGGCATAATGTTTGGCAACCCGGTTTGTCATTCAACCAAAAACAACACAGCATGCATAAACTATTACTTAGCGTATTTGGACTTTTTTCCCTTGCCTTTCTCAATGCCCAAAGCCTTATTCTGGCTAAACAATTTCATGGAAATGATTCCCAGGTTACCGTTGGCGTGGATACTGATGGTTCTGGTAATATCTATACAAACACAAATTTTTATGGTAATGTGGATGCCGATCCCGGCCCCGGAACCTTGAATTTTATTTCAGCCGGATCACTGGATATTGCCATCACAAAATTAAACAGCGCCGGAGATTTTGTTTGGGGTATTCAACTGGCAGGAGTTGGATTCGGGGGATTGTCTGTATTGAAAACAGATGATGCCGGGAATGTATATGTGTTTGGAATATTTAACGGCACCATTGATATGGATCCCTCAGGCGCCACATTGAATCTTGTATCAACAGGAACAGATGATATTTTTTGTGGAAAATATAATACATCAGGAACATTGGTATGGGCAACAAAGATCGGAGGCACAGGAACAGAACAGAACTATGGTTTCGACATAGATTCCAATAATGATCTCTACCTGCACGGGTATTTTCAGAATACTGTAGATTTTAATCCGGGAGCAGGAACATTTAATTTAACTGCAGGCATATCCGGTTCAGATTTTTTATTAAAATTAAATAACGACGGCTCATTTAATTATGCAATCACCATGTCGGTTGCTTATGGAAATAATTTCATGATAGACCCGCTCGACAATATTTATATTACCGGAACATATTTCGGAACCGTTGATTTTAATCCGGGTGTAGGCGTATTTAATCTCACCGCAGCCGGCTTCAGTGCCGACGCATTTATTTTAAAATTAAATACCGATGGAATTTTTTTATGGGCGGGAAATATTTCCGGAAATAATAATGACCAGGGGACAACAATAGCTTATGATGAAACCACATCATCCGTTTTTGTCGGTGGATTTTTTGAAGGAACAATTGATGCAGACCCCGGACCGGGAATTACAAATATTGTTTCAGCAGGATATGTAGATGGCTTTATTATAAAATTAAATGCGGCAGATGGGAGCTTTGTTTGGGGAAAAGGAATAGGCGGATTGGGTTACCAGCAGGTCACTGCAATAAAAATAAGCAGCTCAGGTTCCGTGCATGCAATCGGTGTATTTGATCAAACATGCGACTTCGATCCCAGCGGCGCAACATTTAATCTCACATCAAATGGCTACACAGATATTTTTAAAATGATTTGGACAAATGACGGCGCATTTACAAGTGCCGAACAAATTGGTGGCATTAATGGCGACTGGTCTTATGCCATTCACTTTGATAATACGGAAGCGGAATTAATTACAGGTTATTTTGATGGCATAGTTGATTTTGACCCAGGTGTTGGTGTTACTAATTTGAATTCTTTGTTTACAGGTTGGGATGGATTTATAACAAAATATTGTACCGTTTATACAATTAATAATGATGTAACCATTTGTGAAGGTGATAGTTATTTTGCCGGTGGCGCTAATCAAACAGAACCCGGTGATTATTATGATTATTATACTCCTGTGGAAGGTTGCGACAGCATTGTGATAACACATTTATCAGTAAATAACCCGGTTGTTGATCTCGGTCCTAATGATGGAATATGTGCAGGGACATCAATTATTCTCGATGCGGAAAATACGGGCGCTGTTTATGACTGGAACACAGGAGCCGTTTCGCAAACAATTACAGTTTCCACCGCAGGCACTTATTCCGTAACAGTTACAGATCCTGCAGGATGTACTGCTTCAGATGCTATTACAATTACAGTTGATCCATCACCCATTGTAAATCTCGGTGCAGATGTTTCCATTTGCGAAGGAGAAAATATTATTCTGAACGCAGGAAATCCTGGTTCAACTTATTTATGGAGCACTGGTGCCGTTACGCAAACAATAATTGTAAATGCAACAGGAAATTATAGCGTAACAGTTACCAATGGTTTTGGTTGTACGGATAATGATGCAGTTCATGTTACGGTAAATCCAATTCCTGTTGTTGACCTCGGACCAAATGATGGAATTTGTGCAGGAACCTCAATTATTCTCGACGCAGAAAATCCCGGTGCGGAATATGATTGGAGCACCGGAGCAATTACTCAAACAATTTCTGTTTCCACTGCTGGTACTTATTCCGTTACAGTTTCATATCCCGGAGGATGTACTGCATCTGATGCAATTACAATTTCAGTTGATCCATCGCCGAATGTAAACCTTGGTGCTGATGTTTCAATTTGTGAAGGAGAAAATATAATACTGAATGCAGGTAATCCCGGTTCAACATATTTATGGAGTACGGGTGCTGTTACACAAACAATAAATATAACCACAACAGGAACTTATAGTGTTACAGTTACAAATGGTTTCGGTTGTACAGATAATGATGTTGTTAATATTACAGTAAATCCAATACCAATTGTTGATCTCGGACCAAATGATGGAATTTGTGCAGGAACCTCAATTATTCTTGACGCAGAAAATCCCGGTGCAGAATATGATTGGAACACCGGCGCTATAACTCAAACAATTTCTGTTTCCACTGCAGGTACTTATTCCGTTACCGTTTCATACCCTGGAGGATGTACCGCTTCTGATGCAATTACAATAACTGTTGATCCATCACCAAATGTAAATCTTGGTGCTGACATTTCCCTTTGCGAAGGAGAAATTACTGTTCTGAATGCAGGAAATCCGGGTGCAACTTATTTATGGAGTACCGGCGCTGTTACACAAACAATAATTGCAAATGCAACAGGAAATTATAGCGTAACTGTTACCAATGGTTTCGGTTGTACCGATAATGATATTATTCATGTTACTGTGAATCCAACACCTGTTATTGATCTGGGAGGAACAATATCAATTTGCAGTGATGAAGTATTAATTCTTGATGCTGGCAATGCCGGTGCTGATTATTTATGGAATACCGGAGCAACAACACAAATGATTACTGCAGACGTTGCAGGAGATTACAGCGTTGAAGTAACAAATGGCTTTGGTTGTTCATCAAATGATGATGTTGCAGTAATTATTAATCCTGTTCCCGTAATTGATCTTGGTGCAGATGTTGCATTTTGCGATGGTGGCTCTGTTATATTAGATGCCACTTCAGCAATGAGTACATATAACTGGAGCACAGGTGAAACCTCTGCATCAATTACTGCTGATGAAACCGGAATTTATTCTGTAATTGTAACAAATACTTTTGGCTGCACCGATGCCGACGCCATTTCAGTTGAAGTTTTTGCTGCTCCTGTTGTTGATCTTGGTGGAGATGCTTCATTTTGCGAAGGCAGTTTTTTAATTCTTGATGCTACAAATCCTTCATCAACATATTTATGGAGTACCGGGGAAACAACTTCTTCAATAACAGTGAGTGTTGAAGGAATATATTCTGTTACTGTAACAAATACCGACGGCTGCGAAGCCTTTGATGAAGTTGTAATAGGAATGTTTACCTCACCAGTAATTGACCTTGGCCCCGATACTGAAATTTGTGACGGCACTTCAATTATTCTTGACGCAGCAACACCATCTTGCACTTATGTTTGGAATACAGGATCAACTGCATCATCTATTACAGTTACTGAAGAAGGATTATATTCTGTTGAAGTCACTAATTCATTTGGCTGCGTTGATGAAGATGAAATATTCATTTCTGTAATTCCTTCTCCTGATGTATCGATAACGTTAACCGATACAACAATTTGTTCAGATGCTGCCCCGGTTATTTTAACCGGTGGAAGTCCGGCGGGAGGAATTTATTCAGGTGATGGCATAACCGATGGTGTTTTTGATGCCGCTGCAGCAGGTTTAGGTGTACACGAGATCACCTATACTTTTACAGATGTGAATGGTTGTTCCGGTGAAGCCGTGCAACTAGTTGAAGTTACCATTTGCCAGGTTGTTGAAAATTTATCCGCCGAAAGCTTAATTTCAGTATATCCTAACCCTGCAATAAATAATATTACAATTAAAATTTCAGAAGCGATCAAAATCAGTTCAATTGAAATAAGAGATATCACCGGAAAACGAATTAAGTTGGAAACAATGAATGCATTCACGGGTGATGAAATAAATTATTCCTTGGGTCAGATTCCCGCTGGAAATTACATCGTTTGCTTATTGGGTGATAATAAGCTGATTACTTTACCGTTGGTTGTTGTGAAATAAATATTTCATTGTATAATTTTGGATCATTATTTTGCAGATGGTCCAATTCAAAACAATTATAAAAAAATTTGACAGCCAGGGAGAGAAAACCGGTTGGACCTATATTGAAATACCATCGGCTATTGCTGAAAAATTATTTCCTGGGCGCAAGGTGTCTTTCACAGTCAAAGGGAAATTAGACGAACATCCAATTAAAGCGATAGCCCTGTTGCCAATGGGTGGTGGTGATTTTATTATGCCTTTGAATGCAGAGCTGCGCAGGAAGATCGGAAAAAGAAGTGGCTATACCTTAACAGTAAATCTTGAAATAGATAAATCAGCATTTAAATTCAATAAAGATTTTATCGATTGCTTGAATGATGAGCCAAAAGCGTTAGCATATTTTAAAAGCTTACCCTTATCGCACCAGAAATATTATTCAAAATGGATCGATTCTGCAAAAACTATCAAAACCAAAGCAAAAAGGATAACGATGGCTGTAAAAGCGCTCGCAATTAAAATGAATTATGGTGAAATGCTCCGGGCAAATAAAAGGACGAATGAATGAGCATTTTATCTTGCGGGATTTTTTATCTGAAATCAATTAAGAGTCACAGCCTGTTTTCTTCAGCATAACGGATGCATTTTTCCCAATCCTCTTTAAAATATTGTTTTACTTTCTCTAATTCTTCTTTTGGTATCAATGGTGTTTTGGAAACAAATCTTTTTGGAACAAGTAATGCAGCATATAAAATAATATAACATAAAAGCATTCTTGATCTCCGTCGCAACCAGATGTTAAATGCAGAACCTTTGTACTGAGGATCTTTTGTAAAAATTCCAGGTGCAACTTTCAACATGATCTTTAATTGCTTTTCTTCATAAGAAGTATGATGCGGCTCTAATGATATTTCATCTTTCGAATAGGTGGTTCCGGTATATTTGGTGATTCTGTCGATAAAAGAAAAGGTATCCTTGCGCATATCCTCATAAAATAATATGAGCGGCTTCTGTGTAAAATATTTTTCCAGTATCATGATCTTCGGAAAAAATAATGCATCAGAGATTTTCCAATAGCCCTTGTCATTTTCAATATCAAAGTACTGAGTAAATGTATAGGGATAACCATTTTTCAAAAACCTTCTGTATTGCGATGCGATCCATGAGTCGTTGCTCCGCAAAACCATGATCGCTTTCGTATCGGGATACTTTAATGAAAATTTCTTCACCTCGCGTTCCAATTGCCTGTCCATTTCGCGGGAAAGGAGAATTTTTTCCGCGTTGGATCCATCAATGATT
Source organism: Chitinophagales bacterium (assembly GCA_044448625.1). Classification (GTDB taxonomy): domain Bacteria; phylum Bacteroidota; class Bacteroidia; order Chitinophagales; family BACL12; genus UBA7236. The sequence goes on from JBIOHA010000034.1 coordinate 5,616, forward strand.
TTAAACGCCTTTTTATATCGTGTAGGATGAATATATTCCAACCCCTTTAACTTATTAAACACTTTGTTTTGTAAATAAGTAGAAGCAGTTTTTCCCAATCCAACGTGAAAAAATATTTCCTTCATAAAATGCGCTGTGAAATTCCACAAATTTGCGGGAGTAAACAAGCTGCATTTGTTAATGGCTATGCTTCGTCAGCCCTCTGTAAAATTGAGCCTCGTGACAATTCTTTAACATTATTCTAATTATCTTCGCCGCAATAATATGAAACGAGTAATTTTTTCACTTTTTATACTGCTGTTGTTGCAATCGGCTTATGGCCAAACTGGCACGGTGCGTGGATTCGTTTACGATGTTGACAATGGAGAACCCATACCCGGCGTAAGTGTAATTGTAATGCACTCAAATAATATGGGTGCACCCACCGATGAGAATGGATTTTATTCTATTCCCGCTGTGCCTGCAGGAGAGAGAACGCTCATGCTGGTTTATATCGGCTATGACACGCTTTACCAAAAAATTATTATAGAGGCAAATAAGATCATCACTGCCACAATGGAGATCAGGCAGGCTGGTGTTTCATTAAAAACAGTTACTATCTCTTCCAAAACGCAGCAAAAGTTGGAAGAGGTAAGCATATCACTTACCACGATAACTCCTGTCCAGATCAAAAAGCTTCCCTCTGTTGGAGGTGAACCCGATCTTGCTCAATATTTACAGATCCTTCCGGGAATAATTTTTACGGGCGATCAGGGCGGACAGCTTTATATCCGCGGTGGTTCTCCCATACAGAATAAAGTTTTACTCGATGGCATGGTGATATATAATCCATTTCACTCCATCGGTCTATTTAGTGTTTTCGAAACGGATATAATTAAAAATGTGGATGTTTATACGGGGGGATTCAGCGGTGAATATGGCGACAGGATATCTGCAGTAATTGATATCACTACTAAAGACGGAAATAAAAAAGAAACAACGGGCGAAGTTTCAGCAAGTCCTTTTCTTTCAAGAATATTATTGGAAGGGCCAATAAAAAAGAAGACAACTGAAAAAAGCAGTTTAACCTATCTCCTCACTGCAAAACATTCTTATCTCGATAAAACATCGGAGGTTATTTATCCTTATGTAAACAGTGAGGAAGGGATTTTAGGGAACAACGGCATTCCTTATTCATTTACCGATTTATATGGAAAACTCTCTCTTAATTCAGAATCAGGAAACAAATTGAATTTATTCGGATTTAATTTCCGCGACAGTGTGAATTATTCGGATGTTACAAATTTCCGATGGAATTCATCAGGTGTAGGAAGCAACTTTGTAATTGTTCCTACTGAAAGCAACATGCTTATTGAAGGCGTGTTCGCATATTCCAACTATCAGATGGTACAAAATGAAGCCGATGAAAAACCAAGAAATAGTTATGTATCAGGATTTAATGGAGGAATTGACTTTACTTATTATTTGCCGCATGGCGATGTGCAGTACGGTGTTGAAGTGATCGGTTTTCAAACCAACTATGAATTCTTTAACCGGTTGGGAATTAAATATGAGCAACAACAATTTACAACTGAATTAGGCACCTATGTAAAATATCGTTACACCTATAACAAAAAACTTGTATTAGAACCGAGTTTGAGGGTGCAATACTATGCATCGCTAAGCGAATTCTCCCCAGAACCAAGAATTGGGTTAAAATATAATTTAAGTGAACGGTTGCGATTAAAATTCGCCGGAGGTTTATACAGTCAGAATTTAATTTCAACTAAAAGCGACCGCGATGTGGTGAATTTATTTACAGGATTTTTATCAGGGCCGGATGATGATCTGTTCAGACCGAATGGAGAAGAAGCTAAATCCAAATTGCAAAGAGCAACACATGCTATTGGTGGTATAGAATACGATCCGACAGATTTCATCGAATTAAATTTTGAGCCTTATATAAAATATTTTAACCAGTTGATTGAGATCAACCGCAATAAAACAACTTTGCGTGATCCTGACTTTGCCACCGAAACCGGCCAGGCCTATGGTGTGGATTTTTCGATGAAATATGAGCGCAATCAATGGTATACCTGGATTGCTTACTCAATAGGTTTTATTGAACGCAACGACGGTGAACAGGTTTATCCGCCGCATTACGACAGAAGGCATAATCTGAATTTTTTAACGACATATTCTATTGAAAAGAAATGGGAATTTAGTTTGCGCTGGAACCTGGGCTCCGGATTTCCATTTACACAAACAGCAGGCTTTTATGAATCCATTGATTTTCTCGATGGCATTAGCACTGATTATACTTCATCCAACGGATCACTCGGAATTATTTACGACGAAAAATTAAATGGCGGCAGATTGCCCTATTACCACAGGCTGGATTTTGGAATTAAACGCTCATTTAATTTTAACAATAAGAATCGGATGGAGGTTAATGCAAGCATCACAAACATCTATAATCGCGAAAATATTTTCTATTTCGACCGTATCAGGTATGAGCGTGTTAACCAATTGCCAATTCTTCCATCGGTAGCGATCAGTTATAGTTTTTGACCCCAGGTCAGATGAACATTAATGTACCAAGCAACGCAATTACAAGAATTACGATATAGATAATAATAAGAATCCCGAAGAAAAGAAAAAGAGAGTGCAGTTTTCTGAACCCGTTTTCTATATCTGTCATTTCAATACCGGCAACATACCTGCTAAAATGTTTTGCACTTTGAAATAAAAACAGGTTGGGTATAAAAAAAATAACTGCAAATACCAGATAAACTACAGTCAAAGTTGTGCTTATACTTCCGGGCATCAGAAGACTATCACCTGTTGTAGTTCCCCCGAGGTTTGTTAAAAATCCAGGTAATACAAAAGAAAGAATTGCCATTAAAGCGCAAAGACAAAATCCAACAATGGCTACAAACCGCATCCATTTAGCGGCATTTCTCATATGATCGATTGTTGCAGTTGATAATTGTCCGGATGCGCTTAATTCGTTTTGGTCGAGCGTTGTCATAGTTTTAGGTTTTATAGTTCAAATTAACCTAAAAAGTTGCGGATTGTAAAATTGCCTCAAATGATATAAGCTTTCGAAGATTTGCCTGATATCCAAAAATAATATAAAAAAGTACCGGAAGCGGGACTCGAACCTGCCTGTCGCTGCTCCGCATCGGTGCAGCAGGCAGGCCCGCATACCCGGCATACTTACAATAATTTTCTTAAATATCTTTTACCACTACTTGTTTTTAAATATTTTTCTCTAACGCGTGCAGATGGCCTGTCAGAAAATTCTTCAATTAATATTATTCTGAATGGGCGATAGGGTTTTGTTGTTTTTTCGAAACCGGAATTGTGTTGAGTAACTCTTCGTTCAACATTATCCGAAATACCAACATAGGTATAATTAGCAATCAGGCTCCTGATGGCATAAACATAATACATGGGATAAACAATTAGTACCGGAAGCGGGACTCGAACCCGCATACCTTTCGGCACACGCCCCTGAAACGTGCGTGTCTACCAGTTCCACCATTCCGGTATTTGAGCAAAATTAAAAAATTAAATCTTAGCTGATTGCGAATTTGAAAATTACACTTTGTGGCGATATCTATTTCGGAAGCTTAATAAAGAAAGTAGTACCCTTATCTTCAGCACTTTCGGCCCAAATACTTCCGCTATGTCTTTTTACTATCCTTTCAACGATGGCGAGTCCAACTCCGGTGCCTTCAAATTGTTCGTCACTGTGCAGCCGTTTAAATGCTTTAAATAATTTATCCCTGTATTCCATGCTGAAACCTACTCCGTTATCGCGAATGGATATAGTAACAGACTCTTCATCTTCATAGCCGGAAAATTCGATCTCGGGATGCGTTCTTATCTTGCTGAATTTTATTGCATTAGAAATTAAATTCGAAAATGCCTGCTTGAACATAGAATAATCGCCCCTGATTTGAGGTAGATGGGTCATTATTATTTTATGACCCGATTCAATTTCTCTTTCTTTTGTTTCAATTAATAATTCATTGATCAAAGCGGATGTATCAATAAGATCATTTTTTCTTTCACCACGGCCCATTTTTGAAAATATCTGTAAGTTGTCGATCAGCAGGCTCATCTTTGCTATTCCTTTCCTGATCTGGCGGATATTTTCAATTCCGTCTTTATCGAGATTCCGGTTATAATTTTTATCGAGAAAATAGGCGAATATATCAATTGACCTTAATGGCGTGCGAAGATCATGACTCACCGAATAATTAAATGTTTCCAATTCCTTATTTGCTGCTTCGAGCATGGAAGTCCTCTTAGCAACTTTTTGTTCCAGCTTATCATTCAGCGATTCAAGTTCATGTTCTTTATTTTTTAATTCCGTAATATCCATCGAAACAGAAAGGATCTCTGTAAAATTTCCTTCCTCATCAACGAGTGGAACTTTAATTGATTGCAACCAATGTTTTTTCCCTGTTCGATCGTTTTCGATTTCCTGTTCATGATAATAAACATGCTTCCTGGAAATAAAAACATCAAAATCTTTTTCAAACAATTTATTCAGCATGTTTTCATAAGCAGGATGCTTACCATGATTATAAGTTAATAATTCTTCCGGAGTCGTGCCTAAAAAATCAGCCAAAGCATTATTGATGGTAACAAACTCTTCATTGATATTTTTTACATAGATGAGGTTTGGGATCGCATTTACAATTTGCTGGAGAAATGTTTTTTGATGGAGAATCTGTTGCTGATATATTTTTATTGCAGTGATATCCTGGTGAATGCCCGATGCCCGAACAGGGTTTCCCAATTTATCCCACTCCACTACTTTTCCTTTATCCAGGATCCACCTCCATTCTCCATTACTTGCAAGCATCCTTATTGAAGCCTCATAAAAAGTTGTTTCTCCATTTAAATGTTTTTGAAAACTTTCATATGCACCTTCCTGGTCATCGGGGTGAACAAATTTTTCCCAGAACTGCTGAGTAACTACGGTGTTTTCAAAATAATAGCCAAGCATTTCGGCCCATCTTTTATTATGCACCATTTTATTCTCCTGGATATAAAAATCCCAGGTTCCCAGATCGGCACCTTTTAATGCAAGTTCGAGACGGGCCTCACTGTCTTTTAGTGCACGCTCCTGTTTTTTTCGCTCGGTAATATCGCGGGCTATTCCCTGGATGCGTCCATCAGAAAATACCCTTGCACTGATCTCGGCGATCCGCTCCTCCCCTTTCTTATTTAAGTAAATGCGTTCACCAAAGAATTTATTTTTATTTCTGTGTTTCGGCTTTGCATTGAAATTGTGATTCAGAAAACGTTCAGGTATCAATTTATCGAAGGTCATTTTCAATAACTCTTCCTTTGTATATCCTGTAAGTTCACACATCCTGTTGTTCACCTCGATAAAACGATCATTCGTATCTATAAGAATAATTGCATCAGTAGCCTGTTCAATAAGTGTGCGATACAGGTCTTCCCTTTCAACTAATTCTTTTTGTGTTGCTTTCAGTAAACTGCTTTCATAAGCCAGAAGGATAAAGTCGGCAATTGATCTTGCAAACGATTGATCCTCCAATGTCCATTTATGGAATGTGAATGTATTTTCAAAACATATCATTCCCCATATTTTATCGCCATTGCTTATTGCAATATCCATCGACGAGAAAACATTTTCAGGCTCAAAGTATATTTTTTTAAATTCTGAGATTCTATCATCATGCCGCACATCATTTGAAATGACGATTCGTTCTGACCGCAGTATCTTAAAGTAGGATGGAAACTGATCATAGTTTAAACTTTTCCTTTTCAGGAATTTATTTGTTGCCCGGTCGTAATAAACCTGACAATCTAAAGTGTTTCCATCTTTACTAAATTGCCAGATATTTACACAACTTACTTTCAGGGTTTCAACAGCAACAGCTGCAATATGCTTTAAAGCATCTAAAAGATTGCCATTAATTATTGACTCCTCTTTGGTCAGCGACACCAAAACATCCTGATGGTGTTGAAGCGTTTTTTGCGTTGTTTTAATTTCTAACTCTGATATTTTTCGCGAGTGAACGTCCTTCATTATTCCATTGATGCCAGTAATTTCATCCCGTTCGTTATGTATCGGTTTCAAACTTACCTCAACGAATTTTTTGTTTCCGGAAGCTGTATTGATCAATAATTCGTATTGAAATTCCCTCAAACCATGGGATAGTAATTTCCTCACTTTGCGATAAAATGTTTCTGTATCGTGTGGATGAGACAAAAAATCGAAACAAGATCTCCCAATTGCATCATTGGTGCTGATACCCGTTAATTTTTCCCAACTGGAATTCAAATAGCTGAATCTTGCTTCAGTATCAGTTTGAAAAACTACTTCCGATAAATTTTCTACCAACAAATGATAATGCATTAAGCCGGAATCAACGGTTGGTGTTTGTTGCTTAGGCACTTCTACGCATACCACGGTAAACCCATCAATATGGTCCATCTTTTCCTCTATCCGTGACACATATAAATTGTAAACTTTTTCTGAACGGTTATGCTGCACTTGCTCAATCGTATACCGTTCGGGATCATTTCTAAAGGAGGCGGTACTGAGTACTATTTCAGAATAATTTGAAAATACCTCTTCAAGGTCCTTTGGAGGAAAAACCTGATCGCTTTCAAACATAAGCTTGGCAAAGGCTGAATTGAAATGCAGGAGATTGAATTGATTATCGACCAAAGCTACTGGCAAATGTAAAAATTCAAGGCCCTGGTATTTTGCAGGAATCTTATGTATATGAAGATGGTCGGGCATTACTCAAATAAAATTGCCCCGAAATCATCAAAAATTCGATAATATGTGCGGTGTTTTGTGACGGGAATTATCAGGAAGAAGCATCTTCATCCATCACGATAATTTTAAAATAATTTTCTGGTTGTTCGATGGATTCAATTATCCTGTCAAAAAAGCCATTGCCATATTTAAAATAGAAAGGAATAAAATTATCATATCGCTCCTGCATGTTACCGGCTGGAAATAATTTGAAAATGATGGCCTTTATCCGGGCCACCTCTGTTTCCATTTTATTTTTTTCAGCTTTCAATAATTTCGCTTCAAGTTTCCTGATGGCATTCACGAGCGTTTGTTTTTCTGCGTAAACACTCTTTTCAAGCGATGGATCGATATTGAGCGCCTTCTTTGCAATTTTCTCAAATTCATTTTCGATAACAGTTAGCTCATGTGCCATATTAGTTTCTGCTGAACTATGTTTTTTCACATAGTCATTTATCAATACATTTTCGTCGAGAAACAAATCGGCATAGTTAAATCCCAACTTTTGAATCTTGTTATTCGTATTGTTATCGACCAACAAATATGAATCACGCAGAAGCAGGATTGGAAAATTAATTCTATGGTGATCAAATAAATTTTTCAATTGCAGCCAATAAGCGACCTCCCCCTTTCCCCCAATAAATGCAATTGATGGAAGAACTTTTTGTTGGAACAACGGTCGTAAAATTACATTGGGGCTGAAATGACCTGGGTTTTGTTCGATCTCAATTCGAATTTCTGCAGGTGAAAAAGAAATTTCCGTGTTCACAACAAGATATTTTCCTGCCACCTTGTCAAAAATTATTCGTTCCCTCAGATTATCTATTAAATAAAATAGATTGATCTCGCGTGGTTTGGCCTGGGCATCGTATGGAAATTTCTCCAATGTTTCATTAACAATTTTCTCTGACGAAAGATTAAATATTTCATCGGTGATAATAGCGCTGCATTCCGATTTAAAATATTTATCATCACCGTCAACCACAACAAGGCCGAAGTCACCAAATAATTCATTTAATATTTTTCTTCCAGCCTCGCTTAGGGTTTGTGATTCCAGGTAAGCGCTCCTGAAAACCGACAATAAATGTTCAACATTTTCACTTCCGCCAAAAACCGGTTGCAATTCCTCCAGTATTCCTGATAGCGATCGTGGATCGAACCTGCCGCACGCACCTTTTTGATCTGTGGCCCATGTATATGTTTTTCCAAACAAATGAAAATGGTTGATCTCTTCAAAATCATGGTCTTCACTTCCCAGCCAGAATACAGGCACAAAATTATTCTCGGGGTAATTTTCTTTTAATTCCGAGCATAATTTAATTGTTGAAAGTGTTTTATAAATGAGGTATAACGGACCGGTAAAAATATTTAACTGGTGGGCAGTAACAACAGAAAAAGTGGTAGGAATTTTTAATGCGTCAATATTCTTTTGCGCCAAAGGTTTTATCGTAACCCCATTGTACTGGTTCGCAATTGTTTCAGCCAATAAATTGCGGTTGATGCTTTCCTTCGATTTATCTTCAATCGCCTTTTTAAACGAATTAATTTCAGGAGTGAATTTGTAAAATGGTTTTAATATATCCTTTTGTGTTAGGTAATCAATAATGATCTTGCCGAATCGATTTGTTTGTTCGTATGGTATTTTTTCGGTTTTCAAATCAATAACTTTTATCCCTTCAAACAGGTTCGCCATAAAGGTCGAACTCCTCAGCTCTTATAATTTTTATTTTGGCAAAATCACCTATGCGAAGATAATATTTTGAAGCATCAATGAGCACTTCATTATCCACCTCCGGTGAATCATATTCTGTTCTACCAACAAAATTGTTGCTTTCAATTCTGTCGATGAGCACTTTAAATTCTTTCCCTACCCGTGACTGGTTTTTATCAAATGATATTTGCTGCTGCACCTCCATGATCCGTGAGGCTCTTTCATTCTTTTCCTCCTCGCTTACTGTTTCATTTAATAAATATCCACTTGTTCCTTCCTCGTGCGAATAGGTAAATACACCAAGTCTGTCGAACTTTATTTCCTCAATAAATTCGACTAATTCATCAATATCATTTTCGGTTTCACCTGGAAATCCGACCAGCATTGTTGTGCGCAATCCGATATCAGGAATTTGAGATTTTATATTATTTATCAGCTCGGTGGTTTCCTCCCTTGTTATCAGCCGGTTCATCGCTTTGAGCATATTATTGCTGGCATGTTGCAAAGGCATATCGAGATAATTGCAAACATGTGCGCAATTTTTCATCGCTTCAATTATTTCCATTGGGAATTTTGATGGATATGCGTAATGCAGGCGGATCCATTCAATTCCATCCACTTCATTTAGCTGGTATAAAAGATCTGCAATGGCTCTTTTTTTATAGATGTCCAACCCATAATACGTCAATTCCTGGGCAATGAGCATTATTTCTTTTACGCCTATTGATGCAAGATATTTTGCTTCTTTGATTATCTCCTCAATAGTTTTCGAAACGTGATTACCACGCATTAGGGGAATTGCGCAAAAGGAACAGGTGCGGTTACAACCTTCTGATATCTTTAAATAAGCGTAATGTGTTGGGGTGGTGAGACTTCTTTCACCAATCAATTCATGTTTATAGTCTGCATTAAATCTTTTGAGTATTTGTGGTAATTCCATGGTGCCGAACCAGGCATCTACTTCAGGAATTTCAAGCTGGAGTTCGTCTTTGTAGCGGTGACTTAAACAACCCGTAACATATAATTTTTCGATCTCTCCATTTGCCTTTGCACCTGCATAGTTTAATATCGTATTGATGGATTCCTGTTTTGCATTATCAATAAATCCACAAGTATTAACGATGATAATATTGCAATCATCTTTTTCACGCTGATGATGTGCCTCAATTTCATTTGCTTTCAACTGACCCAACAATACTTCACTGTCGACCGTATTTTTACTGCAGCCGAGCGTGATGATGTTGACTCTGTCTTTTTTTAAGGTTCTAACTTTCATGCCATGAATGTACCGATTTGCAAATGCACCAATGTACCAATTAATGCATTTTCGATGTGATGAATACTTTGTTCTTTTATTAACTGAATAATGAATCTACAAACTCAACTTTATTAAACACCTGCAATTGATTTATCTTTTCTCCTACTCCGATATATTTCACCGGGATCTTAAATTGATCTGCTATCCCCAACACCACTCCACCTTTAGCAGTTCCATCCAGTTTTGTTAAAGCAAGTGCCGTTACTTCTGTTGCCGCTGTAAATTGTTTTGCCTGTTCAAATGCATTTTGACCTGTTGAGGCATCGAGTACCAGCAATACTTCATGTGGCGCATCGGGATACACTTTCTGAATTACGCGTTTGATCTTCGTCAACTCGTTCATCAGGTTTACTTTATTATGTAATCTTCCCGCAGTATCTATTAAAAC
>JBIOHA010000035.1:0-15347 GCA_044448625.1 Chitinophagales bacterium
ATCCTGTATATAGCGAAACCTTTAAAATAAGTGCATCAGGAACAGTAAAGGTAAAACTGGAAAATGCGCAATATGCCATTGTAAATTATTTTAATATTCAAAATAAAACAGCAGTTGCTTCAAAATTAAAACTGCCTGCCGAAATTAAAATTGAATATCAAATTGGCTATGCAGAAAAAAAACCACAGCTTGACATTAATTTTATTCCACTGAGAAAAAATGAAGTGACCGGAAACATTGAAAAACTCACTAGTTTCAGACTTGTGGTTGAAATAATTCCAAACACCATTAATTATAAAATTGAAGAAGAAACGGATTTTACGGAGCATTCCGAACTCTCGGTAGGCACCTGGTATAAATTCAGCGTAAAAAAAGAAGGCGTTTATAAAATTGATAAGAACTGGCTCGATGCAAATGGAATTACGGGCAGTATAAATTTTAATGATTTCGGAATTTTTGGAAACGGCGGAGGCATGTTGCCTGAATCAAATCTCGCAAAAAGGTACGACGACCTGCAGGAAAATGCGATCTATAAAAATGATGCAAATGGAAATGGTTTATTTGAGGATGGCGACTATATTTTATTTTATGGCCAGGCACCACACCGGTACATATATAATGAATCAACAAAAGAATTTAACCATCAGAATAATATTTACTCAGATAAAACATATTATTTCGTCACACCAAACCAGGGCAGTGGAAAATATATTCAAACACAGGCATCGGAAATTATTGCAGAAAATATCACCACCTCATCGTACGATGCAATTACATTTCTCGATAATGATAAAATAAATCTTTTAAATACCGGTCGTGTTTGGTACGGCGATGTACTCGATATTTATAACCCTGTTCGGATATATAATTTTAATTTCCCTGATATCATCACCAGTGAAAAAGTAAAAATAAGATCGCAGGCAGCAGGATCAAGTACAGCAAATGACATTATTTTAGCTTATGAAGCAAATGGTGTTACAATTGCACCGGGATGTACGATACCTCAACTAATTGCAGGATTTAACGAAACATTTGCAGTAAACGCCTCATTGGATACGGCATTTTCTTTAACCTCTTCATCGCTGGAAATTAATATCACTTTCTCAGGTTCATCAAGTGCAACTTCGTGGTTGAATTATATTGAATTGCGTGCGAGGGCGGGATTAAATTACAACAACACACAATTACTTTTCAGAGATTCCAGGACTGTTGAAACAGGAAATATTACCAAATATATTTTGTCGGCCGACAGCGGAACGATGATATGGGATATTACCGATCAAACAAATGTAAGATCGCAATCATATATTGTGGAAGGAAGCGATATCACATTTAAATTAAGATCAGACAGCCTGCATCAATTTGTTGCATTTAATACCGACGATGCATTTACAACCGGCGATATCACATTTGAAGAACAAATTGCCAACCAGGATCTGCATAATGTTTCTTTGGCTCCCGATTATGTTGTGGTAACACATCCGTCATTTATAGATGAAGCTAGAAGGCTTGCAGGATTTCATCACGACACGCAGGGTATGGATACCATGGTGGTGGATGTATTTAAAGTGTACAATGAATTTTCTTCCGGCGCACAGGACCTTTCTGCCATTCGCGATATGATGCGCATGTTTTATGAACGGGCCGGAACCGACGAATCATTAATGCCGAAATATTTATTGCTATTTGGTGACGCATCATTTGATTTCAGATATCTCACTTTTGATGAAGAAAAAAATACATTAAAGATCCCCACTTATGAAAGTGTTGAATCGCTTTCAAAAGGAATTTCTTATGGCACTGACGATTATTTTGGCTTCCTCGATCTTACCGAAGGAGATAATATTGAAGACGGTGCAGAAAAACTCGATATCGGAATCGGCAGGTTGCCGGTGATGACCGGTGAAGAAGCCACACAAATGGTGGATAAAATGATACATTATAAGTCCACCGAATCACTTGGAAGCTGGAGAAACTCTTTATGTTTTCTTGCTGACGATGAAGATTATAATACCCATGTTAACGATGCAGAAGATCTCACAACTTTTATTGAAACAAATCATCCAGTTTATAATATTGATAAATTATATCTCGACTCCTATCAGCAAATTCCCGGCGCCGGCGGCGAGCGTTATCCCGATGTTGAAATTGCCCTGAACAACCGAATTTATAACGGTACGTTTATTATGAATTATCTCGGTCACGGAAATGAAATTAACTGGGCACAGGAAAGAATATTATCAATTGACGATATTAATGGCTGGACAAATTTTGATAAGCTTCCTTTATTTATTACGGCAACATGTTCATTTGCGAGATATGATAATCCGGATCTCCGTTCAGCAGGTGAATTAATTTTATTAAATCCAAATGGCGGTGCTGTAGGTTTAGTAACTACTGTGCGTTTGGTATATGCTTCTGCCAATTACGACCTCAACAGCAATTTCCTCGAACAACTTTTTATTCAAACAGATGATCAATATCCAACATTGGGTGAAGCATTAAAAAATGGAAAGAACCTTGTTTCCACCGATGCAAAAAACAACAGGAAATTTATTTTACTTGGCGACCCGGGATTAGAATTGAATTATCCTAAATATGATATTATAACAACAACAGTGAATGGCGATTCGATTGCATTGGTTACCGATACATTAAAAGCATTATCGAAAGTTACAATAAGAGGACAGGTGAATGATCTCAACGGAGAAAAAATGACATCGTTCAACGGTATTGTTTATCCTGCGGTATATGATAAACCAGTTACAATAAATAATCTCGTAAATGATCCAACATTTTCGGGAGTTGGTTTCGGACCCAGTTTGCCGTTTTCCTTTGATGTTCAAAAAAATGCGCTCTATAAAGGAAAAGCGAGCGTGATAAATGGTGAATTCGAATTTACATTTATTGTTCCGAAAGATATTTCCTATACATTCGGAAATGGCAAGCTGAGTTATTATGCCGACAATGGACTGGAAGATGCAAACGGTTACGATTTCAGAATAATTATCGGCGGCACCGATGATGATGCACCGGAGGATGTTACAGATCCCAACCTTGAAGTATTTATGAATGATGAATCGTTTGTTTTTGGGGGATTAACAAATGAAGATCCTATCCTTCTCGTAAAAATGAGCGACCTGAATGGTATCAATGCACTGGGAAATGCCATCGGCCATGATATTACCGCCACGTTGGACGACGATCAGCAAACGATGTTAAAGCTCAACGATTATTATGAAGCCGATCTCGACCAATATCAAAGTGGCACGGTTACCTATCCGCTAAATGACATTTCTGAAGGCAGGCACTCAGTTTTGGTAAAGGCCTGGGATGTTTATAACAACTCGGGTGAGGGATATACAGAATTTGTAGTTGCAGAATCGGCAGATATCGCCCTCAGCCATGTGCTCAACTATCCCAATCCATTCACAACCCATACCTCATTCTGGTTTGAGCATAACCGGCCCGGCGACCAACTTGATGTGAAGGTGGAGATATTTACTGTGAGCGGAAAAAGGATAAAAACCATTCAACAGGTGGTTTCAACGGAGGGATACCGGGTAGACAATATTGAATGGGACGGACTCGATGAATTTGGCGATGCCATCGGTAAAGGCGTATATATTTACAAGCTTACTGTCAAGGCCGCCAGCGATAACTCGAAAGCCAATGAATTTCAGAAACTCGTAATACTAAAATGATAACCTAAGTCGTTAAAGATTTCTTTATTTTTGCACACCCAACTTTATTTATACTTATGCAGCAGTTATATAAGCTATCATTATTGCTTGTCGCCGTGATAACACTTTCACCCACCTTGCAATCACAGATCACACTCGGCAACGGAACGGGTGATGATTATCTTAATACAGTTACTACAGCAGTTCCATTTTTGCGTATCGCTCCCGATGCAAGGGCAGGCGGAATGGCGGATGTGGGAATAGCCGTTTCTCCAGATGCCAATTCAGTATTCTGGAATGCATCGAAACTTGTTTTTATCCCCGATGAACATCCTACGGGTTTATCAATAACCTATACACCCTGGCTTAAAAATTTAGTGAACGACATCTACCTGGCCTATATCAATGGCTATTGGAAAGTAGACGAGTTCCAGGCATTAAGCGCTTCACTTCGCTACTTTTCTCTCGGAACCATCACCTTTACAGATGCTTCCGGAAATATTCTGCAGGACTTCCGTCCAAATGAATTTGCTTTCGACCTCGCATACGCTCGTAAACTTGCCGACAACCTTTCTGCAGGTTTAAATCTGAAATATATTTATTCCAACCTCGCTACCGGACAGGTGGTGAATGGAGTTGAGATAAAACCGGCAAGAGGTGTTGCTGCTGATATCTCGATGTTTTATCACAACGATTTCGAAACTGGCGGCAAAAAATCTGACCTCGGTATTGGATTGAATATTTCCAATATCGGAAACAAGATCACTTATACTTCCAGCATCGAAAAAGATTATATCCCAACCAACCTTGGATTAGGTGTTGCTTACGGAATTAATTTCGACGACTATAACAAGATCACCCTTGCACTCGATCTCAATAAATTATTAGTGCCAACACCAGACAGCACCGATGAGGATCAGGATGGAATTGCCGACTTTAAAGAAAAAACAGTTGTAAGCGGAATGCTCGGTTCATTCAGCGATGCACCAAATGGTTTCAGCGAAGAATTGCATGAAGTAATTGTTTCAACAGGAATTGAATATTGGTATGATGAAAAATTTGCTGTGCGCACCGGATATTTCTATGAGCATGGCACCAAAGGTGGACGTCAATTCTTTACCGTTGGTTTAGGATTGCGTTATAGTGTATTTGGATTGGATTTCTCTTACCTCGTTCCTACATCCAATAATCAGAATCCGTTGGATAATACATTGCGCTTTACACTCATGTTCAACTTAGATGCATTTAAATCTAATGGCGGAGGTGATGAAGGCGATGGCGGAACAACCGAATAATAAATCAAACTAATTATATTTAAAAAGCATCTTGGTTGGATGCTTTTTTTGTTTGTGTAGTGCGTATGTCTCTGACTATGCACTGGTGTCACCCAGTCTCTCGAAGAGTCTGCGATCGACTGGACTCCTCGAATGTTCGTAATTCGTCACTCATGTTTCGATACTCGTAACAATTCCTCGCCTACACAGTATCTCCTGATGGAGGAAGGGACGTTTCGGAATCGGTGGAGGAAAAATAAATAATGAATAAAGAATATCGAACAAGGAATATCGAATATCGAACAAGAAATTTTTTGTTTCCCCGCAATGTCTCCCGACGAAGGAGGGGACGTTGCGGAAGCGAAGCAAGGATTTATTTTACATGCAATTTCATTCCATCAAATTCGTTTATTTAATTCACACTGAACCTTCCTTTATGAAACATCAAATTAGATTATATCTGTTATTATTTACAACAATTCAATTTAATTCTGCATTAAATGCACAGATCACACTCGGAAACGGAACCGCTGATGATTATTTAAATACGGTAACAACAGCAGTTCCATTTTTACGAATGGGTCCTGATGCAAGGGCAGCAGGAATGGGTGATGCCGGAATTGCTTTATCTCCCGATGTAAATTCAATTTATTGGAACGCATCGAAACTTGCTTTTATTGAGAACGAAAATCCTTCGGGGATTTCAGTTACTTATGCCCCGATATTAAAGGGTCTTGTTGAGAATGTTTTTTACACAAATATTAATGGTTACTGGAAACCCGGTGAACTTCAGGCAATAGGTGGTTCTGTCAGATTTTTTTCATTGGGAAGTATTCCTGTAACAGGAACCGGTGTCATCAATTCTGATTTCCATCCTATTGAATTTGCAATCGACCTGTCATATGCACTTCAACTATCAACCGATCTTTCTGCCGGATTTACGCTTAAATATTTAAATTCAAATATCCCCTCGCAGGTTAATAGCGCTAATGGCTCCGCTTCTTCAATTGCAGGAGATATTTCTTTTTATTATAAGAAACAATTTAATAAGGGATCAGATTTAGGTCTTGGATTAAATATTTCCAACATCGGAAATAAAATGATTTATACTTCAACGATTGTAAAAGATTATTTACCCACCAATATGGGAATTGGTGCAGCTTATACCATCAACATAAACAATTCAAATAAAATAACAATTACAACGGATATTAATAAACTGCTTGTTCCAACTCCCGATAGCACTGATATTGATTTCGATGGGATTCCGGATTTCCGCCAGGAAAATGTGTTCAACGGTATGCTCAGTTCATTCAGCGATGCTCCAAATGGATTCAGCGAAGAGCTGCATGAGGTAATTATTTCCGGGGGACTGGAATACTGGTTTGATGAACAATTTGCAGTACGCACCGGATATTTTCATGAGAACAAAACAAAAGGCGGTCGCCAATTCTTTACGCTTGGAATAGGAGTTCATTATAAAATATTTGGGCTAGATTTTTCTTATCTCGCTCCCACTGAAAACAATCAAAATCCCCTGGATAATACAATGCGTTTAACAGTGATGCTTAACTTGTGAATGGTGAGTGGATCCAGCATCGACTGTTAATCGGCTGTCACCACATCACATGCCCTAACGATTTTTTACCAACCCGCATCCCAGCTTTATAATCATAAAAACTGTCTTTGATATAATAATAATCAGTTGAAGTGCCTGCGGCAGAACCTATTTTAAAAGTCTGTCCTTTCATGTTGGTTTGCGTACCGTAGCCATAAGCTACAATCGTGTTGTCGGCAATTTTATAATAATTTATTTTACCATCTGGTAAAATACGGACCTGCACCAGATCATTCGTTTTATCTGAATTACCTACTTCTCTTACATTTTTCAGGTCATCGCGACCAAGGTCCCCATTTGTATAAATATCCAATTTAAATGCCTCAGCTGAATAATTCAGGAACAGGTCGATCGTGTCGTTTGTTTGAATTCCCTGAATGGAAAGCGTTTTCAAAACTGCCATGGAACTGGACTGAATTTTTGGAATTATTTTGATCCATTCCTGGTTCAGTTCGGGATTATATTTAATTACGGCAATAGAATAATAATCGGTATATGGTCCGCCGGCATCTCCGGAAACACTTTGTTCGCCGACTGCATAAATATTTCCTTCTTTATCGTGACCTGTAAAAATTGGTAAAAAAAACATTCCAACAGGTTTTGATTTATTATCTGTATACCATGCCGATTCCTTCCAAACCGATAAATCAATATTAACCGGTTTTTCATTTTCTATTCTCCCTGTTGCTCCATTTACCAGGAATGATTCCATCCCTTTCGATGTGATCATATAGGTAAATACTTTACCATCGGGCTGTGCATCAATAGCGGCACCAAACTGGTATTGCGGAAAGTCGACAACATGCATGGTTTTACCGGATGCCGGGAAGCAAAATATTTTATGTATTTCTTTTCCCGGATTAATAACACGCTGGGTATAAATCATTGATTCGATATATACATTTCCATCATCACCCGTTTCAATTGTTTTTCCTGCAAAGGCATAGTTTTCAAGATCAGTGGCATATTGCTTGAAATAAACCTGGCTCATTTCTGAATCAAATAAAGCAATAGCGATCTCCGCATTTTTCTTATCTGTTATAATTTGAACTAACGAGAAGAAATTATCAGATTCAGACTTTGAAACTGTGACCCAGTCAACCCGTCCATCCAATTTCAACAAACTCTTTCCATTTTCTGTAACTAATGTTGTAGGATTGATACCAATGATCTTTATATCCGTCTGTTTTTCTTTTTTATCAAACTTACCGGTTATTAAAAAAAGCTGATCATGCAACATGATTGCCTGAGTAAATGTATTTTCCAGTGATTCCGATTCGAAACCTTTTGAAATTGATTTCAAAGGTTTTAACTGATCATCAAATTTCTCGATATAATATCCCGGTGCATCACACATGGTATAATATGCTCCTCCTTTTTTCAATGGAAATAATTGTTCATCGCCATATTCGTAAAAGGATGTTTTACTGATGGCTACCTCCTTTACTGTCGGCACCTGTGTTATAGATAGTTTTGTAATAACAATAGGAATGAATAGAAACAATAGCTTTTTAACTGACATGTGTTTTGTTTTAGAGAGTTTATTTGGAAATTTCTAACTTGAAAACCTGCATCATTTCTGTTTTATTACATCAAATTTAAAAAAAGCCGATAAATACTGGACCTAAGATGAACCTTTAGGCAGGTTTACGAGCGCTCCGTTTTTTTCACGCAAAGAAATACATAAGAGCAAAGCAAAATAAGCACCTGCTGTTCTTTGTGCCTTTGCCCTTTTGCGCCTTTGCGTGAACCAGCGAGCCTGCCTGCCGGCCTTTAGGCAGGTTTACGAGCGCAGAACCAGTTGGCAGTGGGCAGTAGCTGTTGGCAGTTAGGAGCATTAGGCGAAACTAAACATACCAACCGATGCAAGCTGTTTAATTGATACATTTTCAAATTATAACATTGGCTGTTTCTTTCCGAAACTTTGTGTCTTCGTGCCTTCGTGGCTATGGCTGTTCCGCGAGTTTACGAGCGCACCATAAAAACCATAAATTTGCACTACATTCAAAATATGAAAGACGCCCAGCCATACCATCCGAAAAATAAGATCAGGATCGTTACTGCAGCCAGTTTATTCGACGGGCATGATGCCGCTATAAATGTAATGCGCAGGATAATTCAGGCCACAGGTGTGGAGGTTATTCATTTAGGGCACGACCGTAGTGTGGAAGAAGTGGTGAATTGCGCCATTCAGGAAGATGTGCAGGCCATTGCCATGACGAGCTACCAGGGCGGGCATACCGAATATTTTAAATACATGTTCGATCTCCTTAAGAAGAAAGGGGCACCGCAGATCAAAATATTTTGCGGCGGCGGCGGAACAATATTGCAATCGGAAATTCAAGAACTCGAACAATACGGTATTACCAGAATTTATTCGCCCGATGATGGCAGGGCAATGGGACTGCAGGGTATGATCAACGACCTGGTGGAAAAAAGTGATTTTGCTACTGGTATACATTTAAACGGAGAAATAAATAAACTCGGAATAAAAGACTGGGGCTCTATTGCCAAATTAATTTCTGCGGTGGAAAATAATACACCCGATGCAGAAAATATTATGACACAGGTGCAGGTGATGATAAAAGAAAATAATACACCTGTATTGGGAATTACCGGAACCGGCGGCGCAGGAAAATCGTCGCTGGTGGATGAACTGGTGCGTAGGTTTCTTGTTGATTTTGATGATCCGAAGGATGCTGTGCAAAAAACTATTGCGATATTATCTGTTGACCCAAGTAAAAGAAAAACAGGCGGTGCATTGCTTGGCGACAGGATAAGGATGAATGCAATAAATAACCCGAGAGTATATATGCGGTCGATGGCAACACGCCAGGCTAACCTCGCATTAAGCAAACACGTTGACGAAGCAGTTAAAATTTTAAAAGCGGCGAATTTCGATCTTATTATTTTAGAAACATCCGGTATCGGTCAGAGTGATACGGAAATTACCGAGCATAGCAATGTTGCCATGTATGTGATGACACCTGAATATGGCGCAGCAAGTCAGCTCGAAAAGATCGATATGCTCGATTTTGCAGATATCATCGCCATTAATAAATTCGATAAACGCGGAGCACAGGATGCCCTGCGTGATGTGCGGAAACAATTTCAGCGCAACCATAAATTATTTGATAAGGACCAGGAAGCCATGCCGGTGTTTGCTACCATCGCTTCGCAATTTAATGACCCGGGAACAAATCAATTGTACCGTCATTTGATGGATACAATCAAAGAAAAAACAAAAGTTGATCTCCACTCCGATTTTCATATCACGGATGAAATGAGTAAAAAGATATTTATCATCCCACCACAAAGAACAAGATATCTCGCTGAAATTTCAGAGAATAACCGTGGCTATGATAAAAAAGTAATTGCTCAAAAAGAAGCTGCTCAAAATTTATTTGCCATTCATAAAACAAAAGAATTGATAGCTGATGAAGCAACTAAAAAACAATTGGATGAAGCCTATAAAAAAACAGCATTAAAGATCGAGAACGAAAATCTCGAATTGATCACCAACTGGAATAAAAAACTACAGCGGTATAAAGATGAATTTTATTTATTTAAAGTAAGAGATAAAGAATTAAAAGTAAAAACACATTCTGAAAGTTTAAGTCACCTGCAAATACCAAAAATTTCTTTGCCACGCTTTGAAGCATGGGGCGACATATTACAATGGCAGTTGCAGGAAAACGTTCCGGGTGAATTTCCATTTACCGCTGGCATTTATCCTTTCAAAAGAGAGGAAGAAGATCCTACAAGAATGTTTGCCGGTGAAGGCGGCCCCGAAAGGACCAACCGCAGGTTTCATTATGTGAGTGTGGGTATGCCGGCAAAAAGATTATCCACTGCATTCGACAGTGTTACACTTTATGGCAACGACCCTGATTATCGCCCTGATATTTATGGCAAGATCGGAAACAGCGGCGTAAGCATTTGTTGCCTCGATGATGCAAAAAAATTATACAGTGGTTTTAATTTATCCGACCCGAAAACATCTGTGTCGATGACCATAAATGGTCCAGCACCAATGTTGCTCGGATTTTTTATGAATGCCGCCATTGATCAGCAATGCGAAATATATATTAAGGAAAATAATCTGGTTGATGAAGTAAAATTAAAGATCGCCGCTATATTTAAAGAAAAAGAAAAGCTCATTCCATCTTATGCCGGCGAAATTCCGCCAATGAATGATGGACTTGGTTTATTGCTTTTAGGTGTTACCGGCGAACAGGTGTTACCGGCGGATATTTACAACAAAATAAAATCGCAAACATTAAATGTTGTAAGAGGAACCGTTCAGGCAGATATATTAAAAGAGGACCAGGCGCAAAATACCTGTATTTTTTCTACTGAATTCGCTTTGCGTTTAATGGGCGATGTGCAGGAATATTTTATTAAAAATAAAGTGCGCAATTTTTATTCGGTTTCAATTTCGGGATATCATATTGCGGAAGCAGGCGCAAATCCGGTTACACAACTGGCCTTCACTTTAGCAAATGGATTTACCTATGTTGAATATTATTTAAGTCGCGGAATGCATATCAACGACTTCGGTCCGAATTTATCATTCTTTTTCAGCAACGGCATCGATCCTGAATATTCGGTTATCGGCAGAGTAGCTCGCCGGATTTGGGCGAAGGCAATGAAATATAAATACGGCGCTGATGAAAGAACACAAAAATTAAAATATCATATACAAACAAGCGGAAGAAGTTTGCATGCACAGGAAATTGATTTTAATGATATCCGCACAACGCTTCAGGCTTTATATGCAATTTATGATAACTGCAACTCACTGCATACAAATGCATACGACGAAGCGATAACAACACCAACCGAAGAAAGTGTGCGCCGGGCAATGGCCATTCAACTGATCATTAACAAGGAATTGGGATTGGCTAAAAATGAAAACCCCACACAGGGTTCTTTTATCATCGAAGAATTAACCGATCTGGTGGAAGAAGCAGTGCTGAGTGAATTTGATAAAATTGCAGAACGCGGCGGTGTTTTGGGTGCCATGGAAACAATGTATCAGCGTGGACAGATCCAGGAAGAAAGCCTGTATTATGAAACATTAAAACATACAGGACAATATCCCATTATCGGGGTAAATACTTTTTTAAATTCTAAAGGATCGCCAACCATTTTACCCAAGGAAGTAATCCGGGCAACAGAAGAAGAAAAAGAAAATCAGATCACTACATTAAAAAATTTGCACGAAAAAAATAAAGATATTGCCCACGACCATTTGCGCCAATTACAAAAAGCGTCAATAGAAAATAAAAATTTATTTGAAGCATTGATGGATGCAACAAAGTTTTGTTCGCTGGGAGAAATAACGCATGCATTGTTTGAGGTTGGGGGACAATATAGAAGAAATATGTAAATCACAATTCAACCCATATATGAAAACGACACTCCTGTTTTTTATTCTGCTGTTGCCTTTGTTTATTTATTCCCAGGATGAGGTAGATAATGATTCTCCTGTCGAGGCTCCTCTGGTTGCATTACCGGCAGGCTTTTGGGCTACTATCGGTCCTGCAGCCGGCGATATTGATTATTACAGGATTGAAATTGAAACTCCCGGCGTTCTTGAGGTTTTAATAAACAATTATACTGATGCAACAGGAGGTGATCTGGCATTGGAAATTACCTGTTATGCATTCGATGGAACCACGCTGGTTGGTAATTCTTCGGAAGGATATGAGGGTTCAGATATTCAAAAAGAATTTGTGGTTGATTCAGGAATCTATTTTCTAATGATTAATGAATGCTACCTTACAGATAATGATCTGGCAGATCCAGACCCTATGTTTGTGAATATCCAATTGGATAGCGATGAATTTGGCGAATTAAATAATTGCTTTTCAAGAGCTACGGAAGTTCCTTTCGATACCTCATTTTACATCAGAATTTATGGCGAAAATAAATTATATCCAGTTTATAACGACCGTGATTTTTTTAAAGTTGAGATACCGGTTGGTGGAATTTTTAATATTGAGCTTTTAAACGATTCGCCTTTGAGCATTGAAATGAGAGTATACGATGGCGATACTGTTTATGCATCAATGGCAAATAGCTGGGAAGATTTCGGGCCTACCAATGGTATTACAAGAACTGTTGTATGTCCCGGAACTTATTATTTTTATTTCTTTGAAGAAGACAATAACATGTATGGAGAAGATAGCCTTCAAATAAATTTAAGTCTGGATACATCAGAAATTTGCGAATGCAATAATACTTTTGATGATGCAAAATATGTTCCCTTTGACACCACTTTTGTCGTAAAATTAATTGGGACTAATTTCGCGTATGGTAGCGAAGATTATGATATTGATTACTTCTTTCTCGTTGCTCCCTGTAACGGTCAAATTGAAATAACATTTGAAAACAATTCTGACATAACTCATGGTTACTTTAAAATTTTTAATACCGATGCTGGAATTCCTTTATTAGAGGGCCCATCTTATCCCGGTGGCACTGGACATTCTTTTTATCCGGGTGTGACCAATGATACCAGCTATTTTTCTATTGAATATGATGGCTGGGGAATGAGCTTTGATACAATTTTAATTACAACCGAAATTCATCCCTACACTACAAATAATATTGAATTAAGCGGCGACACATCGCTGTGCACCGGTGATGAAGTGTTATTAATGGCGGAGGATACATCGGCAACAAATTATTTATGGAATACAGGAGATACCACTACATTTATTACTGTTGATACTGCCGGTAGTTTTTGGCTAACCATCATTGATGCAGGCTGCACATTGTTTTCTGATACTGTAAATATTTCTTCGCATATAACACCAACTGCCGTAATTACACCTGGGGGCCCGCTCGCTTTTTGTGCGGGTGATTCTGTAACCCTTTATGGTTCGGGAGGTGATATATTGGATTGGATACCCGGGCCAATTGGCGATAGTATTGTTGTGGATGATGGTGGAACAATTCAATTGAAGGTAACTACTGAAGGATGTTATGATTATGCTTCTGTTTATATAGATGTATTTGAATTACCTGACCCGGAAATTTTCACAACCGATCCAGTTTCATTTTGCCCCGGTGAAATCGCTGCCATTTATACAGACTATACAAATGATTTTATATGGAATACCGGCGCAACCACTGATTCGATAATCGTTTCGGAATCGGGAGTTTATTTTGTGGAATCAACAGATACTAATGGATGCTATGGCATTTCAAATGTTATATCAATCCTTACATTTCCAGAACCAGCCATACCAATAATTACTTTGGAAGATTCAATATTGACATCAACAATTGCAGATGCCTACCAATGGTATTTAGATGGTGTGCCTATCGCCGGCGCAACAGATCAAACTTATATACCCATTGTTGAAGGAATTTATTATGTTGAAATAACCGATCCAAATGGATGTTCAACAATTTCATCAGAGTTTAATTTTGAGTTTGAATTAGCAATAGATTCAAACGATGGCTCAGCAATTATTCAGGCTTTTCCAAACCCGGCCTTTAATGAAGTAACACTTTATTCAGATCTCTTTATCGATATTGGCCTTTTAAAGATCTTTGATCTTACAGGTAAAACCGTGATGGCCTCAGAATTATCACTTCCATCAGTTTTGGATATTAGCAAATTAGATTCTGGCATTTACTTCTTAACATTTATTTATAGCGACAAAATTCTACAATCAGAGCCCATAATTATACATTAACAGTTAAATATAAATTTTTGAACAACAATACATTTGATACCCTCTATAATTCAAAATTAAAGCCTGCTCTTTCAGAATTGCAAAGGGGGCATCGACTTGTTTTAATTACAGGGATATTCACCCGGCTGATGGAAATTTATTTTCTTGCAGCCATTATTAGCCTGTTCCTTGGGTTTTTGAATATGTTCGCTATCACCGATTTTGCCACTTCCGGATTTGTTGTCGTGATAAAATGGTTCATGTATGCAGTGCTCGGCATCATTGTGGTAGCAATCGTCAACAAACAGGTTAAAGTGCGATTGGGTGAGCGCAACCCGGCTCTCGTAAAAGATAATTTGCTGGTAAATGGTCTTACTTTAATTATTGCCATCATTGTGCTTGCATTGGCATGGTTTGCCGGAACCAATTTCCTGGGTGATGAATTTAATTCTTCTTTTTTTATAAAATGGGCGGGGACAATATTTTCTGTTTTCCTTTTGATCATCCCATATAATTTATTGAAGAGAGTAGAATCGCGTTACAACAATTCCTATAAATCCTTATTGATCACTAAAAGCCTTCCGCTAATTGCAGGTGATACTGTTTATTCTGAAAATGAATTTTTACCCGTCGACGAATTTATCAAAAGCAAATTATTTACTTTCCAAAGTATTTATGATTACAAAGGCAGTGACCTGTTAAATCGTAGAGAACATAATTTCCATGGCAGCAAATTAAAGGTCATCCAAAAGGAAGTACACCAAAGCAGCGGAAAATCAGAAACTAAATTCACAGAAATATTCAACGGATTTTTATTTGTTGCTGATTTTAATAAGAAATTCCAGGGAGAGACCTATGTATTTCCTGATATATCACGCTCAGTATTTGGTGAGATATATGGTGAATCACTCAACGAACATTTCCACCGGCCCCAACTGCAATTGATAAAACTGGAAGACCCGGAATTCGAAAAAATGTTTGCTGTTTATTCAACGGATGCTGTTGAGGCAAGATATATTTTATCTACCAAGCTTGTTGAAAGGATCACCGCATTAAAGAATGTTTTTTATCAGGATATGTC
>JBIOHA010000036.1:0-14763 GCA_044448625.1 Chitinophagales bacterium
ACAATTAATATGATTGAAGAATCACTTCGGTTTATTAAGGTTGAACTAAACAAATATTTCAATTTGAAATTAGGATTTTCACTTGAAGAACGTGTTGATCTTGGTCATATCGCAAAAGTAAATGAAGCCGGCGGTGCCGATGTGTTGGCAAATAAAACCATTATCAGCCTTGTAAATATTGAGGAGGACAGGATATCGAGAAACCCGGAAAACTTTGTCAGGATAGACAATAAGGTGGTTTACAAAAATCCGAAAGTGCATTTAAATCTCTATTGTCTGTTCAGTGTCAACAAAGAAATTTATGTCGACGCGTTAAAACATCTTTCATTGGTTATTCAGTACTTCCAGTTTAAAAATGTTTTCACCCATCAAAATTCACCAGGACTTGACGCAGGGATTGATAAACTGATTTTCGATCTCAACACTATAAACTTTGAACAAATAAATCACCTGTGGGCAACATTGGGAGGGAAATATATTCCCAGCGTAATGTATAAAGTTAGAATGATCACCATTGACGAAGGATTTATTGAGGCTGAAGCGGGATTGATAAGAGAAACAGAGATCACAGGAAAAGATATTACCATACATTTAATGAATTCATCGTATAAAATATTATTTTCAATTGACCTGCCACACGACTACCACAACAGGCAGGTAGGTTACGACGGGATCTATATTGTACCTGATGCCGCAACTGAAAAAATATTAAATGGATATAAGATCATAGTCAAAAAATTTGCCGGGAATGTAACAGGCCTTGCAGAAACAAGGGAGGGAAAACTCCATTTAAAAATGAATGCAGATACGAAATTGAGATTTTATCTCAAACTAAAGGATCGGCATTTCAGCGGTATAACAGCGCTTAATTCTTTTAACTCCGCCGGGAAGCTCTATTATTTTTCCAATGCCGCCGATAATCTGGTAGATGGAATCAGGTATCTCACTAAACCCATTTCTGCATATGATGCTGCTGTGGATTATGAAGTTGGTTCAATAGTAAAATCCGGTACAAAGTTTTTTGAAGCTATTAAATTCAGTGTTGCTGCCGCAGCTCATGGAACTGGAGAAACAAAATTCTGGCGGACATTAACTGCAAAACGATTTCCTGCATATGATATTAATAATCACGGCGAACTGTTGGGCGGTACAATTGTAAGCGATGGAAATACTTCCCTCTTCCAATCGCTGAAAACAATCGGTAAAGGAAATGCGATTGCTTTAACCGATGTTTTGTCGTGGAGACGTATAACTAATTTACAGTATGTCACTTCATCCGACCTGGTTGATCCGCTGCCTCTAAAAATTCCCGCGAGTGAGCAAAATGTTTTTGGAGTAATAGAAATATTTTTTAATGATAGCGTTCCTTCCCAATATGTGCTTATCGGACCTGCCGGTGAGGTAATGGAAACCAATTATGTTATCAGGTTCAAAAACAGGATAGCGACCTGGAAATATATTTCGCTGCTTAACCAAATTACTGCAATTGAAGATACTGAAGGCCTTTTTGTTTTCACGAAAACGGAAAACCAATTTATATCAGGTGCACCAATCCCATTGCTTGCGAAACCAAACTATAATTTCAAATCAACAGCAGGAACATTCATTAACGAAAATATTCAATGCGCATCGGCTTCACTAAAACCCGATGTAAATAATAAAAGCTTTTTCTCAGAAATTTTCTTAAATAACTAAAAACAAAAACGATGTCTACTATTAACGAAAGTGCCATTAAAACTCCGGGGGTCTATGTAAATGAGATACCCTCATTCCCGCCTTCTGTGGCACAGGTGGCAACAGCAATACCGGTATTTATCGGTTACACAAAAATTGCACTCGATGAAGATGGTATCTCCCTTAAAAACGTTCCGACAAAAATTTATAACCTGAAAGAGTATGAGCTTTATTTTGGAACCGCAGACGGTGAGGAAGAAATTTCAGTGGTGATCGATAAAAAATTTGATAAGTCTGGTGAGGGAGGCAAATTGCTTTCAATGAGCGCCAAGGCAACTAATGATGGCCAATCAGAAAATATCATGTATTATTCCATGCGCCTGTTTTTTGACAATGGCGGCGGTCAGTGTTATATCGTTTCTGTTGGAACAACAGGAGCCGCTGTAAAGGATTCGGAACTTCTTGCAGGATTAAATGCAGTTGAAGCATATGATGAACCAACAATAATTGTGATACCGGAAGGTCAGGCATTAAATGAAGATAAATATTATTCATTAATGGGATCAGCAATTGATCAATGCGCAAAATTGCAGGATAGGTTTACTATTGTTGATGTGCATACAAGAGATAATACCACTGATAAATCAATAAATAATTTCAGGACCAAATTCGGAAAAACTGATAGCCTTAATTATGCCGCAGCATATTATCCGAATTTGAAAACCACTTATGATTATGCTTATGCTGATGCTTCTGTGGATGTTACAATAAATACAATATTCGCCGACGGAACTGCCGCTACAACTGTGGAAACAACTCTTGATAAACTTTTAGTAACAGCTGATAATATTACCGCCAAAACAGCAAATGGCGGCGATTACAGTGCGAGTTTGGCGGCCATACAAAAATTAAGTCCTGAATTACCACCATCGCCAGCAGCAGCTGGAATTTATGCAAAAACAGATGGATCGCGTGGTGTTTGGAAAGCACCGGCTAATGTTTCTGTTTCAGGAATTTATGATGTAACTGATTTTGTTACCAGCGAGGAGCAGGAAAATATGAATATTGATACTACAGCCGGAAAATCTGTAAATGCCATTCGGCCGTTCACAGGAAAAGGAATATTGGTTTGGGGTGCACGCACGCTTGATGGAAATAGCAATGAATGGCGATATGTAAGTGTGCGTAGATTTTTTATCATGGTGGAAGAATCAGCGAAAAAGGCTTCAGCGCAATTTGTATTTGAACCCAATGATGCAAATACCTGGGTTAAAATACGTGCTATGATCGAAAATTATCTGACAATTCTCTGGAGACAGGGTGCGCTTGCAGGTGCAAAACCAGAACATGCATTTTTTGTGAAAATAGGATTGGGTCAAACAATGACCGCAATTGATATCCTGGAAGGAAGAATGATTGTAGAAATTGGAATGGCCGCAGTTCGTCCTGCTGAATTTATCGTTCTCCGTTTCTCTCATAAAATGCAGGAATCCTGATATTAAAAATTTCAATCAACTAATAAAAAAATAATTAAATCTAAATCGTATGGCAGAATATCCTTTACCAAAGTTTCACTTCCAGGTAGAATGGGGTGGAAGCAAGATCGGGTTCACTGAAGTAAGCGGACTTGATATTTCAACAGAAGTAATTGAATACCGCGACGGAGCAAGTCCCGAATATTCAAAAGTAAAAATGCCCGGACAGCGTAAATTTTCAAACATCACTTTGAAGCGTGGCACATTTGCAGGTGATAATCAATTTTATGATTGGTTCAATACTGTAAGTTTAAATACTATCGATCGCAGGGACCTTACCATTTCATTGTTGAATGAAAATCATGAACCCGTTATTACATGGAAAGTTAAAAAAGCGTGGCCACTTAAAGTTACACCTACAGATTTGAAAGCAGATGGAAACGAAGTTGCTTTGGAAAGTCTTGAATTAGCACACGAAGGGTTAACAATTGAAAATGAATAGCTATGCCTGATTTTGATCCGCTGAATAATTACCCGCTTGCCGGATTTCATTTTTTGGTTGCATTTGAATTATTTCCGCAACTGCCAAATGATTTCCGGTTCCAGGAGGTGTCGGGGTTAAGCGTTGATGTTGAATTTGAAGAACATGTTTGCGGTGGTCAGAACCGTTTTAAATATAAATTACCTGTTCGAACAAATTATACCGACATCACTTTAAAACGCGGAACTTTTGAATTGCCATCGGGAATTATGGCGTGGTGCATCAATGCGGTGCAAAATCAGATCTATCAGCCCACCAATCTATTAATTTCATTAATGGATGATGCCCATATTCCAATTCAGAACTGGTATGTTATAAATGCAATTCCGAAACGTGTAGAATTTTCAGCGCTGAATGCAGAATCAAGCACTGTAGCTATCGAAACGCTGGTACTTTCCTATCAATATTTTGAAATACTGAATTTATCAACAGCACTTGCGGCAGCAATGAATTTTGCCGCGGGACTGTAAAACATTTTTTTGTTCTGGTTATTTAAAAAATTTATTATGCCGATTGAGATCAAAGAATTAAATATAAAAGCATCGATCGTCAACAACAAATCAAAGAACAGTATTGATAAGGAAGATTTTTCGAAGCTGAAGGAAAAAATGAAAAAAGAATTATTAAAAGAATGCGTGGAGGAAGTACTTCAAATCATTGAATTAAAAAATGAACGCTGATGATATCGCTGGGTAAAATAGAAAAGATGTGGATACAGGCTCTTACAGATCCTGCTGACGATTCTTCAGTTACCGGCGAGCGCTACGATTTCATGATCAACCCCGAATCATTTACACTGAGGTATGAGTTGGAATATGTTGAACAATCGGCAGCGGGAAGCGCAGGGGCGCAACAAACATATGCACGCAATAAAGCAAATGTTTGGGATTTTGACATCATCATTGATGGAACAGGCGTGATAAAAGATGCCTCAGCATTGAGTATTTCTCTTATTGGCTTTACGTCGCCTCCGGACGTGCAGGTAGAAGTGGAGAAATTAAAAACCATTGCCGTTTCTTACAACAGCGAAACGCATAGAAGCAATTACCTGAAATTAACATGGGGCGATAGAATATTTAAAGGAACCCTTAATTCGCTGGATCTTAATTATAAATTATTTAAACCGGATGGAAAGCCGTTGCGTGTTATTGCTAAATTAAAATTAACTGAATGGCTGGATCCTACGCTTCAGTTGTTATATAATGCACCATCGTCGCCGGATATTACGCATCAGCGAACTTTCAAACCGGATGATAAATTCGATCTGCTGACCAAAAAAATTTATAACGACCCAAAATATTATTTGGGTGTGGCGAAATCAAACAAGTTAAAT
Source organism: Chitinophagales bacterium (assembly GCA_044448625.1). Lineage (GTDB taxonomy): Bacteria > Bacteroidota > Bacteroidia > Chitinophagales > BACL12 > UBA7236. The sequence goes on from JBIOHA010000036.1 coordinate 5,024, forward strand.
AGTTTCAGAAGAATACCAACGGGAACAATAATAAACTTTCCACCTATAAAATAATTTCATGTCAGTTGCCCGAACAATTCCATCTACCCAAACACCGGATGTTGTAACCTATAGCATTTTGGTGGATGGCGAGGCATTGCCATCAACTATTCCTGTGAGGAGCATGCAGATAAATCGCGAAATAAATAAGATACCATTTACCAGGATCAGGATAGCTGATGGGGATCCTTCTACTGAAAGTTTCCCGATCAGCGACGAAACATATTTTATTCCCGGAAAAGAAATTGAAATTCAGCTTGGATACAGAAGTGATAACACAACAGTTTTTAAAGGGATAATTACAGGTCATTCAAACAAGATCACCTCTGGTAATTCCGAAATTATTATAGAATGTAAAGACAAGGCAGTGAAACTAACTGTCGGTAAAAAAAGCAAACATTTTGAAAACATTACTGATAGTGATATTGCTGAACAGATCATTGATACTTATTCCCTCGAAAAAGATATTGAATCAACATCAACCCAACACAAAGAAATAATTCAGTTCAATACCACCGATTGGGATTTTATGATCGGTAGAATGGATGTTGCAGGAAAAATTTGCTCGGTAGTTGATGGAAAGATCTTGATCAAACAACCCGAATTAAGTGCATCATCAGTTCTGGATGTTTTATATGGTGCAACCATTCTTGAATATGATGCCGAAATTGATTCAAGAATTCAATTCAATGAAATAAAAGCCGTTGCATGGGATTATGCCAGCCAGAGTTTGATTGAACAAACTGCCGATGAGCCATCAGGATTCCAGGACATCGGTAATTTGTCCAATGCTGATCTAGCCGATGTTATCGGGCTTGAAAGTTATACATTGATTCACAGCGGCAAATTAATTGAAGAAGCTGCTAAGGCCTGGGCTGATTCAAAAATGATGAAGGTGCGGTTAGCGAAAGTAAGAGGTCATGTAAAATTTCAGGGTTTCCCAAATATTACGCCGGGAAATATTATCTCATTAAATGGTGTTGGCGACAGATTTAACGGACCTGTATTTGTAAATGCTGTAAAACAGGATTTTACAGGTGGCGACTGGACAACAGAAATTAAATTCGGATTAGATCAGGCCTGGTATACTGAACAATATAATCCGCACAACCTTTCTGCTCAATCGGGATTAATTCCTTCCGTGCAGGGTTTGCAAATTGGAATTGTCACAGATCTTGAAGACCCTGATGGCGAACACCGGGTGAAAGTAAAATTGCCTGTTGTAAATAATGATGAAGAAGGAATTTGGATGCGTATTGCAACACTCGATGCCGGTAATACAAGAGGAACATTTTTCCGACCTGAGATCGATGATGAAGTGATCGTTGGATTTATTTTTAATGATGCCAATCATCCGGTTATACTGGGTATGCTCAATAGCAGCGCATTACCACCGGCAATTACCGCTTCCAACGACAATCATGAAAAAGGATACATCAGCCGTGATGGAATTAAAATGATTTTTAATGATGATGAAAAATCTTATAAGCTGGAAACACCCGGCGGAAAAAAAATAACGATCAGTGATAACGACAGCAAAGTGCAGATAGAAGATGAAAATGGAAATATGATAAAATTTGAATCCAGTGGTGTTACGGTAGAAAGTGCAACGTCATTAAAAATAAAAGCTGCAACCGATATTACAATTGAGGCCGTAAATATTACACTCAGTCCTTCATCGCAATTTGCTGTTTCTGCCGGTGGATCAGAAATGAAAGCTGGCCCTGGAACAGCAGAAATAAAAAGCGCATCGGTTAAAATTGAAGGAAGCGGCATGACTGAAGTGAAAGGTGGAATTGTGAAAATAAATTAAAGAGAATAGTTGATTAATTAAATAAATAAAATAATAACAAATTAAAATGCCACTCGCAGCAAGAATTTCTGATATGCATGTTTGTCCGATGACAACCGGAACTGTCCCGCATGTGGGAGGTCCGATATTGCCGCCAGGAACAGTAACTGTTTTAATTGGCAATTTGCCTGCTGCAACGCTTGGTGATATGTGCACTTGTACCGGTCCTCCTGATGCAATTATAATGGGTTCGGGAACGGTTTTAATTGGCGGGAAGCCGGCAGCAAGAATGGGCGACAGCACTGCACATGGAGGATCGATAGTAGCCGGGTGTGCAACTGTAATAATTGGAGGATGAATTAAAAGAAATAGGAAATAATAAAGTAATTACAATTAAAAAATAATTCAGAATGGCTCAAAATAATTCTTTTCTCGGAACCGGCTGGGGATTTCCTCCAAGTTTTAGCAATGCAACAAATGAAGTGAAAATGCTGAGTGATGAAGCCGATATAGAAAGCAGTTTACAGATTTTGTTAAGTACACGCCTGGGTGAACGTACCATGCAGCATTCCTATGGCTGCAACCTCGACGAATTAATATTCGAACCTTTATCAACCACATTTAAAACCTATATAACCGACCTTATTAAAACAGCAATACTTTACCATGAACCCCGCATTCAGCTCAATAGTGTAACACTGGATGAATCGCAGGAACTTGAAGGATTTGTTTTGATCAACATCGATTATTCCATTAGGAGCAAGAACACAAGGTTTAATTATGTATTCCCTTATTATAAAAACGAAGGAACAGATATTTCAATATGAGCGGCGATTGCCAAAATAAAAACCCATTGCAACGTTCAGGTGTTACTCAGCACCAGCGAATGTTGAATGCCCTTGACCCTGGGTTTGTTAAAGCTGATGAACGCGATCATGCTGATCTTATTCTCTTTGCAAAAAATTATGCAAAAGAAATAAAATATTATAACGACAGCAATAAACATGATGGGGACTGGAGCAGTTTAATGAGTGGCGATATAGCGGTTGCTCTTGCACAGATAATAAAAACAAATATCAGGGGCAGCGTAACTTATGTAAATGATATTTTTGAAAAGATAAGGAAACCTGAAGTTAAAGATAAAAACCTTTTAAAGACACACTTTAAATTTTTGTTTGATTTCGGATTTTCACTCACATCATTACTCAACACCTATTATAACGATATTGATTCAGATCATGAATTTAAATCGACGGTAAGAAATTCAGTTGATAGATTAAGTGCATCTTATTCAAGGCTCCTGAAATTTTATGACCTTGCAATTACTCAGCCAACAGAAGCTGAAAGGCTTATTAATGAAACTTCGATTTCGGTCTTTAATGAACCACCAATTTCATGGATACTGTCGCAAGATTTTAAAAGAGAGCTTTTAAATTCTAACCTGTGGAATGTTAATGAGGGAATTGAAATTGTATTTGAAGGATCAACAGTCCAGCAACAAATTAAACGAATTTGCAATAATACACTCTTCACCAGCATATTTGACAATTACCTGAAGGCTACTGCATTTATTTGCAAAGCGGCAATACCATACCTTGAAAAAGTGATGACAGAAAACCCTGCGCATTCTCCGCACTATGGGCTATTTCTATCATTTATAAAGTTATTTGGTTTTGCCCAGGATCATCTTAATACTTTAACCCAACGTCATCTTGATCTCTATTATAAAGATATACTGCATTTAAACCGCAAACCTGCATCACCCGATTCGGCACATCTTACTTTTGAACTGGCGAAACCTGTTACTTCTTATGAGTTAAAAAAAGACACTGCATTCAAAGCGGGCAAAGATGCTGATGGCAAAGAAATATTTTATGTGCTAAACGACGACCTGATTTTAAATAATGCAGCTGTAAAAAGTTTAAAAAATATCACGCTCAGTGTTGAAAGCATCGGCAATGATCCGCTCGTCAAAAATAAAAAGGTCTTTTCACGTCTGGTGGCAAATTCACAGGATGGAATTGGCGGTAAACTGGAAAATGCTGATAAAAGCTGGCCAACGTTTGGGATCACAGAAGGGGAAACAGCAACTTCACCCGAAATAGGTTTTGTTGTCGCATCAAATTATTTGTTTTTAAATGAAGGAACAAGAAAGATCTCCTTTGAATTTTTCAGTGATAAACAGATCAAATTCTCACGAACAGATATCAATGAATTATTTTCTCTTCAGCTAACAGGTGAAAAAGGCTGGCTGGATGTGAATATAGATGAACAAAAGGTAACGATCAATTCCAGTGCAAAGTCATTTAAGATCGAAGTTACGGTTGCAGGAAGTGAAGCGGCAATTGTACCCTATTCACAAAAAACCCATGGTGGAACGTACGACGTGAATTTGCCGCTTGCAAAATTTTTAGTCGCCGGTACAGAAGCAAAAAATATTGTTTGGGAGCTTTCCATTTCACGAATCAATATAGCACTTGATGTTAAAGGAGTAAAGAACCTCGCAATTCAAAATGATGCCGGCGTTTTAAACCCTTCAAAACCATTTGAAATTTTTACAACAACTCCGCACAAAGGATCTTCGTTCATCTTTGGCAACAGCGAATTGTTTTTGAAAGCAAACAACAGTAATGATAATATTACTTCAACATTACATATTACATGGGATGATGCCGATTCTCTCGAAGAAAGCCTAAATAAGCATAGGGTAATTATTGAAACTGAAGAGATCGATATTAAATACCTTGAAAATGGAAGCTGGGTTACAAATACCGATTTAAATGCAAAAGCGGATGTTTTCCATTATGATAGAAAAATTTATAACCGGAGAACAAAACAAACATCGCGGTACTCCAATAAGGAAAAAATAAGCTATGCTAAATTTGACATGGAAGATGATTTTGTTGTTAAGGATAAGGGTGCCGCAATGAGGGTTTATGACGTATTGATACGAGGCAAGAACACCATATCTTATCAAATTTCCGGTAAGAGTATTTTCAATATTAAGATTCCTTCCATTAATTCGGATATTGACTTCAGCGATAATACAGATTATTCGGTGAGTTCAAGATCGGGATTCATTAAACTTGAAACCACAGATGACTTTGGGTATAAAAATTACCTCACAAGTTTAAAAAATATGGTCAAGGTAAATGGCGACAAGATAACTGTAAACAAAGTCTATGATTTCACGCCACCGAAAGTAAAAGAGATGTCGCTTGATTATAAAGCAACTACCACAATTGATATCACAAATGAAAATGAATCGGCTTTTTTGCATCTTACACCTTTCGGCTACAGAAGGTTTACTGATACCGGCGACTTTAAATATTTGCTGCCACAGTTTAATAATGAAGGTGAATTGTTTATCGGCATAGATAAAATAACCTCCGGAGAAACAGTATCTGTTTTATTCCAGGTGGCGGAAGGAACTTCGGATCCGCTGGAAGAAAAACAAAATCTCACATGGTATTACCTGGGTGACGACAATGAGTGGATTGAATTTAAAAATGAAAATGTAGCCGACCAAACCGATGACCTTTCAAATACAGGGGTTATTAAATTTTCTGTTCTGAGTGATGCCGGTTTTCAAAATACACTATTTCCTGAACAATATTTTTGGATCCGCTGTACGGTAAATGAAAAAACAGATGCCGTCTGCAATCTTATTGATGTAATTGCGCAAGCGGCAAAAGTTAGCTTGAGCGATTATAAAAAAGAACAAAATTATTTTAAAGCGAATATTCCTGCTGAAACAATAAGCAAATTGGTTGTTAGTGATTCTTCTATAAAAAAGATCACTCAATCTTATGGATCAACAGGGGGAAGGACAATTGAAGAGGATACGAAATTTTACACAAGGGTAAGTGAACGTCTCCGTCATAAAAACCGGCCGATCACCATGTGGGATTATGAGCGAATGATTTTGGAGGAGTTCCCATCAATATATAAAGTAAAATGCATTAATCATGCTCAAATTAAAGCAGGAACAAATGGAAAATATTCCGATAATGAGTTAAAGCCCGGGCACGTGCTTATAATTCCGATTCCTGATCTCAAAAATCAAAATGCATTTGACCCGTTGCGTCCAAATACCAGTTTGGGATTACTAACACAGATCAAAAAATTTATTTATCGCTTCGCAAGCCCGCATTCTAATATCGATGTAAGAAACCCAAAATTTGAAGAGATCCAGTTATTGTTCAATGTTAAATATTTTACTGACGACAATGATTTCTACACTGTAAAATTGAAAGAGGAGATAGAAAGATTTATGGCAGGCTGGGCCTATGACCAGACTACGCAAATTGAATTCGGTGGAAAAATATTCAAAAGCACTTTGATCAACTTTATTGAAGAACGCGATTATGTAGATCATATCAGTTGTGTGAAAATGAAAAGAATTGCCGACGGGATCGTTTCATCAGACCTCGATGAAATAGAAGCAACCACCTCACGCTCTGTTTTTGTTTCCGTAAAATCCAATGATACATCAAATCATGCACATGATATCAAAACCCAAATATGTGAATGCTAATGGAAGACAGGTTGACCATATGGAAAAACGCTAAATTACCGGAATCACAGAATTACGAATTTCTCAGGCGTGAAGGATTAAAATACATTGAGGAACTTTCGAGTGACCTCTGGACTGATTATAATACCCATGATCCGGGGATCACAATTCTTGAAGCCCTGTGTTACGCGATCACTGAATTAGGTTACCGGACATCGTTTGATATCAAGGATATTCTTAGCGATGAAAATGGAAAAATTGATGCCGGGCAAATATTTTTTAAAGCCAGTGAAATATTTAATAATACGCCATATTCGGTTGAGGATTACAGAAAAATTTTAATTGATCTTGATGGAGTCAGGAATGCATGGCTCTTACCTTTCAGAAATGCAGATTGCGAATTAATTAATGAACCCAACCAGGAAGTTCCGATATATGCAAATTGCAAAAAAGATGCGTTGGTTTATGATGTAACCGAACATCCAGTGAAATTGCATGGACTTTACAAGGTAATTCTCGAACTTGATATTGATGACGAGCTGGGCGACCTGAATAATGGCAATATTATTTACCGCATATTAAAACCCGACCATTCTGAAATTCCCGTTCAGATCAATTTGCCAGGTTTTTATGAGGCTGATGGATTGTATAATTATTCGGGAACACAACCAAAAAATTCTGCCCCGGTTGTTACGTATAGTGAAAAGCAAAGAAAATGGAATATAAGTTTTAGCACTGGCCCGGCTACAAGACAAAAAGATTTTAGCAAAACCGCCGTATTACAATCGGGAAGAATAAGCAAAGAGGATATTGAACTTGTACGAAAAAAATTACAATCTGCTGATACCCTTTCAGAAATTCTTAATGCCTATAGAAATAAGTTGGATAAAATAGGATCTATTATTTCTGAAGCAAAGAACCTCCTACACAAAAACAGAAACCTCTGCGAAGACTTTATAGGTTTTGAAACTGTTTGTAAAAGCAATATTGCCTTTTGTGCTGATATTGCTGTTGAGACTTCCCTTAATATTGAAGAACTCTATGCGAAAATTATTATGGAGGTGGAGAATTATTTATGCCCGGACATAAAATTTTATTCCTTAAAAGAGATGCAACAGGATAAAATACCAACTGACATCATTTTTGAAGGACCTGTGTTAACTCACGGTTTTATTAAAACAGAGGAGCTTAAAAGATCGAAAATGAGAGAAAAAGTTTATTCTTCTGATATTATTAATTTCATTATGGATATCCCCGGTGTAATTTCAGTAAAGGACGTTGCTTTAACCCAATATAATTCAGAGGGATTTTTAATTGATGATACAGGGGAGATCATTGATCCCGAAAAAAATGACAATGGTCAGATCAGTAAAAGATGGTGTGTGCAAATTAAGCCTGGTTGCATTCCGGCTTTTAATTTGAGCAAATCAAAAGTATTTTTTTATAAAGGAAAGCTTCCATTTATTGCACAGGATAGTTTAACACGTTCCGCTTTAAATTACCTGCGTGGTCGTGAAGAGCGAAACAAACTGGGGTCTTCAAACGGTGAATTGGAATTGCCATTAGGAGAATTCCATGCGCTTAGCGATTATCGCCCGCTACAATTCGAATTCCCGCTTACCTATGGGATTGGTGATTATGGATTGCCATTAAATGCCTCCGCAGAACGACGGGCTCAGGCAAAACAATTAAAATCCTATCTGCAGTTTTACGATCAGTTGCTTGCAAATTTCTTTTCTCAATTGAATAATGCCAGGCAATTGTTTTCGACGGCTGAAATTGGAAAGCAAACATACTTCACACAGTATATTGAGGAATTAAAGTCAACGGGTGAGGTTGATGCGGAAAAGGAAATGTATTCTGATGAAATAAAACTCAAATCAGTTTTATCGTCATATCCTGATGATACAACGTTGACGGAGGCATTTGAAACTTTGGTAGAAAGAAAGGAAATATTTTATGAGAGACGAAACCGTTTCATCGATCATTTGATGTCGCGATTTGCCCATTCATTCAATGATTTTACCTTAATGCTTTTTGAATATAAGTCGGCAGATAAATACAAGGAAGCCAGTATGGAGGAACTCATTGAAAAGAAACTCAGCTTTTTAAATAATTTCCCCGAATTAAGCGGTCAGCGGTCAAGAGCTCATAATTATATTGATAGTGCCAACATTTGGAACTCAAATAATGTGTCGGGCTATGAAAAAAGAATTTCAACTATGGCCGGCTTAGAAAATTCAATTCGAAGGTTCATGTTTTGTTTCAATAAAATTGAGATCCTTGAAGAAACCTTTGACGAGAACAATAAAGCTGTAAAAAAATATTATTTCGAAATGCGGGATGAAACTGACAGGTTGTTATTACAATCGACTAAAAGATTTGATAAGCATTCGGACCTGGAGTTAATTATTTCACAGCTCCCTGAATCTGGTGAAGTGAAAAAGCGATATAAATTCGATGAGACTGCAGAAGGAGTGGTTTCATACCGCCTTGAAAACGAAAAAGGAGAGGTGATCGCAATCGGTGGTTCAGAATTCAATTCAAAGGAAGAAGCAGAAACAACTGTTGAACAAATCATTGCATTAATACTAAGCGGATGTCAAAATGATGATGAAGGCATGCACCTGGTGGAACATATTTTACTTCGCCCCCGGTTTACTCCTTTAGAATCAAAAAGAAGATCGAAAGAAAAAAGCTATCAGTTATATGAAGTTTGTTTGAACAAAGATTGTGATTTCTGCGGAGAGGAAGATCCGTATTCATTCCGTATCTCACTCGTGTTGCCATATTGGAAAACCCATTTTAAGAATTTGGGATTCAGAAGCTTTTTTGAAACAATGGCCCGAACCGAAGCACCTGCGCATTGCATGGTAAAAATTTGCTGGATCGACAATACGCACATGCAACGGTTTGAAATCGCATATAAAGAATGGCTTATTGCATTAGGAGATTATGAGGCAGATCTCATTAAGGATGAAGATAAAAAGAAAACATTAATGGAAACAAATAATAACCTCATTGAAATAATGCAAAAATTACACAGCGAATATCCGCCAGCTGTATTACATGATTGCGGTACCGGTGATACAGATCCTGTATTACTTGGAACTACAGTATTAGGAACTTATAAAAATTAATTATTATGAACAACAGTAATTTTTATCCTGTTTTTGTCGCCGATCAGGTTTTAACACCGGGACATTTAAATGAAATTACTACCTACCTTGATGATCAGGACAGGCTTACAAGAAATAAATTAATAGGGATAGGCATAGCATGCGGACTTGAATTAAATTGCTCGGGATCTGCCATATCTATTTCTAAAGGTGTCGGAGTAACATCTAAGGGATATCTGATTAATTATGAAGGTATAAATGCAACGCATTTTAG
>JBIOHA010000037.1:0-14315 GCA_044448625.1 Chitinophagales bacterium
GAGGAAATGATGAAGGCGGGATTAAACCAAGGGTAGTGGAAGGCGTCAAAGGAAGTAAGAAGTTTGAAGTAAGAAGTAAGAAGGATTATCTGCGAAAATCTGCGTAATCTGCGGGAGGTAGTAACCAGTAGGCAGTAGGCAGAGGCAGTAGGCAAAAAAATTAAATTGAACACCGAAAAAGAAAATATTAAAAAAGAACTGAAAAATATCGGCAGCAAATTATTGTTGACGGAAAAAGATGGCCTGGATATTCCTGCGGGCTATTTTGATGAGTTGGAGAAAGACATTTTGAATAATACCATTTTTGCTGAAGAGAAAAGAGGGGATATTAAAAAGGGCAGTAAGAAAAAGAATACAGCAATAGTTTGGCTCAAATATGTTTCTGGAATTGCGGCTGCAGTTATTATTATTTTGGGAATCAGAAATTATACTAATAAAGGATCGGAATCGCTGGCAATTCAATTATCAAAAATGAGTGATGCAGAAATAGATATTTTCATTGAAGATCAGATCGCCTCCATCAGCATCGACGACCTGAATAAGTACCTCAGCCAAAATGTAGATGAATTTGATACCGAATTATTGTTTGAAACTGATTTTATCAGCGATGCAAGTTTGCAAAAGAAAATAACGAAAGAGGTAAATGATCAGATATTACCCGAGTCGACAACTGAAAACAAAGCCTCATTATTAGACGAAAAATTACTCAACGAACTCGATGAACAAACGCTCCAGGATTTTATTAATGATGAAACATTATATGACGATATCGGATTTTAACAATAAATAATTGAACATTCTTAACCAATAAAAAAACATCATGAAAAAACTTATAACCATTTTCCTCCTTACATTTTCCATCCATAATGCATTTACCCAGGGGCCACCTCCTGATATGGATGAAGATAAAATTGAACCGCTGCGCATTGCCTTCCTCACAAAATATCTGGAGCTCACCACAGAAGAAGCGCAAAAATTCTGGCCGGTGTATAACAATATGCGGGCAGAATTAAAAGTGATCATGGACAGTGAAAAAAATCTCAAGAACGGCAAGAGCATTAACGATATGACAGATGAAGAATTAAACAAACTCATTAATTCGCATTTCGAAAATGATCAGAAGATACTCGACCTCAAGAAAAAATATGTCGCTGAATTTAAAAAAGTAATTCCCCTGAGAAAAGTGGCGCTACTAGCTGATGCAGAAAATGAATTCAAGCGCCAGATGATACAACATGCCAATGAGAAAAAACAAGGACCTCCTCCGGGTGGACCCGGCGGGAATAAACCTGGTGGCGGTGGGCCGCATCATGAATAAAAGATCAATATTAAAAAATGCAGCTCACCCTGCATTTTTAAGTCTTTTAAAAAAGCGATAACATCAAAGTATTAGCGCTTCCTTATTCTCACCTCTTTTTCCTATTTTTACTTTTAAAACCGGGAAAATGCGACATCCATTTTTACTTTTATTAATAATATTGTGTGCATCTGTGAATGCGCAAAATACAATTCCAAAAAACAAGATCACGTTAGGGACCTACAGGTTATTAAATTCCCTGGATGCTGAAGAAACTATTCCTGTTTTTATCCAGGGCGATATTCGACTGATAGAAAACAAAATAATAGAAGAAGGTGAGCAAATAAAATATACAGCAGGTGATATTGTTGCCGCTGATATTTCCAAACAAACTATTCAAATTTTAAATCAGGAAAACTTCGTCGAGAAAATCGATTGCCCAACAGACAAAGTAACATTATTAAACGACAGGATGGTGATCATGAATAATGTAGACTCTGCATATTTGGGTTTTGCGCCTTTGTTGCAGGGATATGATGGAACCGGAATTGTAATTGGTGTTATGGATGCGCCATTTGATATTCATCACGGCGATTTTGATGATGCTGATGGCAATTCAAGAATTAAATCAATTTGGGGACAGGATTTTATTGCTGGTCCGCATCCCGATGGGTTTACTTATGGCAAAGAATGCGACAGCGCAGATATTGCCGACGATAATTGTCCTGTAAATGATAACGATATTGCATGGAACAGTCACGGAAGTGGTGTTGCCGGTGTTGCAACTAGCAGCGGACTTGCGGCAAATCAATATCGCGGTGTTGCACCTAATGCCGATATCGTTCTTGTTGCCTTTGATTTTTTTGGAGAATTTACTTCACGTGTTGCCGATGCAATTGAATATATTTTTAATAAAGCGGATGAAATGGGAAAACCCTGTGTGATAAATACCAGCCTTGGAGTATATGCAGGTTCGCACGACGGCACCGATCTTTTAACTCAAACAATAGATAATTTAATTCAGGAACACAGCGGAAGAAGTTTAGTTGCCGCCGCAGGCAACGCAGGAGGCATTCAATTGCATTTGGGATATGATGTTTCAGCAACAGAACAATTTACATGGTTTAAAAAATTAAGTTATACCGATGAAGCATATTTCCAATTATGGGCCGATAGTATCGAATTTAATGATGTGTATTTTTCACTTACTGCGGATAATCCTGCGGGATTTATTAATGTAGGATCAACACCCGATTATAATATGATCGATGATCTTGATCTCACCGATGGTGAAATTGATTCCATTGAATTTGATATCCCCGGAGGAGGATCAGGAAAAATTTATGCGCAATTAATGGATGGCGTTTATCTTCTTGAGTTTGTAATATTTCCCGATGATGATACTTTTTATTGGAGGTTCACTACTTCCGGTTCAGGATATTTTGATATATGGAGCGGTGAAAGCACAACAGGATTTTCGAATTATGTAACACTTGGTTTACCTGATGCGGCAATATTACCCGAAATAGTAAATTATAAATTACCAGACACACAACAATCCATTGTCAGCGGATGGCAATGCAGCGAAAGTGTAATTACTGTCGGCACTTATGTAAACAGGGATACCATGACAAATTATTATGGCGTGTATCCAACTTTAATTGATACTGTGGGACAATTATATATTTCTTCCAGCCTCGGCCCAACTCGTGACGGAAGGATAAAACCCGACATTTGTGCTTCCGGAACCAGAATATTATCTACAGCATCAGAAGTATTTACTGATTATTTAATCAGTGTGGGGCTGGCAACTTATATTTCGCAGGATGGCCAGCATAGTTTATTTAACGGAACATCTTTTTCATCACCAATTGTTGCAGGCATAGCCGCACTTTATTTACAACAATTTCCAACCGCCTGGTATGATGATGTTAAATCTGCGATATTGACCACCGCTGTTGAAGATACATTTACCGGTGCAGCATTACCGGATAATAAATGGGGATATGGAAAATTAAATGGATTCAGAGCATTGATAGTACCGTTTGTTGGATTGGATGGCGAAATAAAAAATGATAATTTATTGATCTATCCAAACCCTGCCGGCGATATTATTTACATTAGTGGCAGCGGCAATGCAACTGTTGATATTTATAATCTCGTCAATGAGTTAGTAGTTTCCACTGAAATAAATGAAGCTGATAATTCGATTGATATTCATTCGCTAAAAACAGGAATGTATTTAATGGTGATCAACGACGGAAAAAATATCGCAGCGAGAAAGGTGATCAAATGTGAATGAGCATGCAGAACGGTGGATGATTAGCTTTAATTTCAAAATTCCCCCCTATGCAAAATATAATATTAACCCTGCTGTTTTTTACTCTGGTTTTATTTTCTTCGTGTATAACAGCATTTCAAACGCAACAAGTTGCAACAACACTTCCTCCCGCAACTTTAGAAATTAATGGCACTGTTGGTCTTGGTGAATTTGGTTTGGGCATGCGTTATGGTGTTACGAAATTTTTAGACATTGGTGCCTATTGGCGGCTGAATAAATATTTAAATAGTGAACCCGGTGCGCTTAGCATGTATGCCGCTGACGTGAAGATCAATTTAATTGCCAACAAATATTTTGCTGTTGCAACAGGTGCCGGCATTGATATGGGTTCTGATTTTTTACGACGGATGATTTATATACAGGCAACCATCCCTGATGAAGAAGCTATACATGCCGACCCGTGGTATGCCAGTAAATGCAATGATATTTTGATCCCGCTTTATTTAACGGTGCATCTCGATTCTAATTTTTCCTTTTATATAAATCCATTTTATGTTTATAGATATGATGTGCGCAACATCAACAATATTGTGAACGATGGAAATGTAAACGAATTTTATCCCGGATGCGCTTCCGGAATTTCAATTGATCTGCCAAAGAAAAATTTAAGGCTTCAGGGTGGTTGTACTTATCTGAAATATGCAGTTGAGGATGTGCAAATGATAAGTGGCGGTGGGATAATGAATCCGGAAACATTTGATGCGTCTTTTTATTCTTTTATAGTAAGTATAAACGCAGCCTGGAATTTTGATCTCGGCAGAAAACAATGAAAATAATAGATTGATCAGCCCGCAATTAATATTTTTTTATTGAAAACGGTATCATCCTTTATCACCTGTACAAAATAAACACCTGCCGGAACATCAATCAACATTGTAAGTGTACCCGACTGAATTGTTTGATCCATAATTTTTCTACCATCGGCGCTGAATAAATAAGCATTTCCTCCCATGAAGGCATCACTCATAAATTCCAGGTTCAATTCATTTCCAGAAAGATTGACCAGCACTTCTTCTGTGTTTTCTGCTGATGCATCTTCTCCAAATAATAATTGAATTTTATTGCTTGGTTCTGAAATGGAAAGGTCGGCCATTTGCAATGATTGGTTGTAGCTGACAACATAGGCAACATAATTAATTCCTTGTATGATCGGGCTTCCATTCCAGTCGGTGGGAAGGGTGGTGAGATTAAAAGTGATATCTGATTTTTTAGGAATTACACTGGAATAATTTTGATTGTGCAATGCAGATTCAAGATTAACATCGGCCATATTTATTTCAGGCACTATATACATCCGATATTCTTCAATGGCCTTTGTTTTTTCGGGCACCTTAAATTCAAGGTTAAAATTATGTGCACTGGTATTATTTTTTAAATTATCAAGCACCACAAACCTTGCAGGAAGAAGATGCACTGGCGTAATGATCTGCTCATAAGCATTTGGGTTATATGCATAATCTTTAATTATAATTTCTCCGTTTGGTTTTTTTCCGGGGCTGTTTGTTACGGTAAGCCTGATCCATCCATAATGATAATGACCATTTATATTGAACTTGATCCCGATAAATTCATCTTCACCTTTTCTCCATTCACCGGTTGATGAGAGTGAATTGGACAGCAGTGAACGGCTCCACATTGCTGAAAACAACATACTTCCCTTGAAATCCCAATCTGCTTCACCTCCAATTTTCTCACCTTCACCCAATCTGGCAACACCATAAGAATATTCGGAAGCATAGTGATAAATAAATGCATTGCCGGTAGGAAGTGAAAGCGAAAGATAAACCCACTTGCTACTCGACACCAGGTTCATTGATCCTGTAGAATATAAATAGAACGTTACATCATTAATTTGGTCCAGGTTAAAATCAATTTTTACGGTTGCAGAGTCAACATCATTCCAAACAGTGCCATAGGAAATGGAAATATCCGGATCAATATCCGTGTAAATAATTTGTCCCTCAGAATTATTCGGGATCGTTAAAAAAGCAGAGCTGAATAATGAATAGGCCGTGAGCCTGGAGGTGTGGAAGTGAGTCATAGTACATGGTTTTAAACAGTAACGAAAGTTAGAGTATAAAACATATGTTTTTCCATAAACCAGATCATGAATTTGTAAAAAAAAGCCTTGGCCACGAAGACACGAAGGCACAATCCCGATAGCTATCGGGACGCAAAGGGATTAATTAATGTACCATGTGAAAATGTACCAATGAACAGCCGGACCATTCCTCACTCCTTTATTCCTCATTCCTTCAAACAAGTCACCCCTCTCAATCTCTCCGCCGTACGGCGGGGAGAAGTAGATTCCGTAACCACCTTTCATTCCTTTTTCCTTATTCCTCATTCCTCGCTGCCAACTGCGACTGCGACTATAACCGCCAACTGCGACTGCCAACTGTTTTCACTACCTTTGTAAAAAAGCAAAAATCAATGCCATACAATACTCAGCGTGCGCCAATGATACTCCGTGAATACGGCCGCCATATTCAGATCCTTGTTGATTATGCAGTCGCGATACAGGATGACGAAGTGAGAAATAAACTGGTGCAGGATATCATCGACCTGATGGGAACCATGAACCCTACCCTACGCAACGTTGAGGATTTCCGCCATAAATTATGGGATCATATTTATATGATGAGCGATTTTAAATTAAATGCCCAATCACCATATCCCACTCCGGAACGGGAAATGCTGCGGAGAAAAAATATCAAATTAAAATACCCGAGGCAGCGAATAAAATTTGCGCATTACGGAAAAAATGTTGAATCCTGTGTGAAGAAAGCAGTGAAAATGGATGACCCTCAAATGAAGCAGGAATTCGCACAGGTGATTGGGAATTATATGAAGCTGGTTTATCAGAATTGGAACAATGAAGATGTGAATGACGAGATAATTAAGATGGATCTTCAAAGTTTAAGTAATAATGATCTTCAACTGGAAGATAATGCCAGTCTCGATACTTTGACAAAATCTACACGCCGTCCACCGGTGCAGCAGAATCGTCAGAATCAAAATTTTCAGGGCCAGGGTGGAAAACGCAATTTCAAACGTTTTAATCAGAATCAAAATCAAAATAATAATTTCAAAAAGAACCGTTAATGGATGCATTTGAAATTATCGGGGGCAAAAAGTTAAAAGGCGAACTTGTCCCCCAGGGTGCAAAAAATGAAGCGCTTCAGGTTATTTGTGCCGTCTTGCTCACCAACCAGCCAGTTACCATTTCCAATATTCCCGATATCAGGGATGTAAATTTTTTGATCGACCTTCTCGCTGACATGGGTGTTAAAGTAAATCGTATCTCTCCAGGTAAATGTATTTTCCAGGCTGATGACATCAATATCGAATATATCAACAGCGAAGAGTTTGTGAAAAAGAGTGCACGTATGCGGGGATCAGTTATGGTAATGGGACCATTGCTCGCCCGATACAAACATGCCACCCTGTCAAAACCTGGCGGCGACAAAATTGGTAGAAGAAGAATTGATACACATATTATCGGCTTCATGAAACTCGGGGCTGAATTTGATCAGTCAACAGGGGCAATAAAAACCGATAAATTAAAAGGCGCTTACATGTTGCTCGACGAAGCATCAGTAACCGGAACAGCAAATATTGCTATGGCCGCTACGCTTGCCGAGGGCAAAACCTCCATTTACAATGCTGCCTGCGAACCCTATGTGCAGCAGCTCTGCAAAATGCTGGTGAGCATGGGTGCAAAGATCAGCGGTATCGGTTCCAACCTTTTGGTAATTGAGGGGGTTGAAAAGCTTGGGGGATGTGAACATATTATCTTGCCCGACATGATTGAAATAGGCAGCTTTATTGGGCTCGCCGCAATGACACAAAGCGAGATCACTATTAAAAATGTGCATTATGAAATGCTGGGTGTGATCCCAGAAGTATTTTCCAAGCTGGGTATTCAAATGCAATTAAAAGGGGATGATATTTTTATCCCCGAACAGGAAATTTATGAGATAGGGAATTTTCTTGATGGGTCCATCATGTCGGTGGCCGATGCCCCCTGGCCCGGATTTACACCGGATCTTATCAGTATTGTCCTGGTTGTAGCCACCCAGGCAAAAGGCTCGGTGCTCATCCATCAGAAAATGTTTGAAAGCAGGCTGTTCTTCGTCGACAAGCTTATTGAGATGGGTGCGCAGATCATACTTTGTGATCCGCACAGAGCAACGGTGATCGGGCTGGAGCGAAAATTCAAACTGCGTGGCATCGAAATGAGCTCTCCTGATATCAGGGCGGGAGTAGCGTTGCTCATAGCTGCATTATCAGCACAGGGAAAAAGCACGATCAAAAATATTGAGCAGATAGATCGCGGTTACCAAAACATCGACAACCGGTTAAACGCGATCGGTGCCGACATCAGGCGTGTTTGATATCCAAACTTTCCGTTGTGTCAATTTGTCAAAGAATGCCCGGTGGCGTTATTTTTGACCTCCGTTTTCAAAAATCCTACTTTCCATAAAATGAACGCATAAAGCAATTTTAAAATTAAAGTGATGGTGAATAAAGAACAAAATATAAATATGGACGAAGAAGCAGCAATGGATGAAAATATGTTGCCGGTAGAAGAACAGGTTACAGATGAAACAACATCTTTCGTAAAAGAGCTGGAAGAGCAAAAAGAAAAATACATCCGGTTGCTGGCTGAATTTGAAAATTTTAAAAGAAGAACTGCACGTGAAAGGATGGATCTTTTTAAAACTGCAGGACAAGATGTGATAAAAGATCTTTTACCTGCACTCGACGATATCGACCGTGCAGAAAATGTGATCCAGGAAGCGAAAGATTTTGAAGCAGTGAAACAGGGTTTGAAATTGATAAATGAAAAGATTAGATCAATTCTTATACAAAAGGGAGTGAAAGAAATTGAATGTCTCGGAAAAGAATTTAATACCGACATGATGGAAGCGATAACAGAAATTGATGCGCCTTCAGAAGATATGGTTGGAAAAGTTGTCGATGTTCTCGAGAAAGGATATACATTAAACGACAAGATCATCCGCTACGCAAAAGTGGTGACCGGTAAATAATAAACAAAAACCACAATCAGCTCAGAAGAGAATAAATTGTATGGCAAAGAGAGATTATTATGAAATATTAGGTGTTACGAAGTCATCTTCTGCAGATGAAATAAAAAAAGCGTACAGGAAAATGGCGCTGCAATATCATCCTGATAAAAATCCTGGCAATAAAGAATCGGAAGATAAATTCAAGGAAGCAGCAGAAGCGTATGAGGTATTAAGCGATCCACAAAAAAAATCACGTTACGATCAATATGGGCATGCGGGAGTTGGTGGAATGAACGGTGGCGGTACGCATATGAACATGGATGATATTTTCAGCCAGTTCGGTGATATTTTCGGTGAATCGGTTTTCGGAGATTTTTTTGGTGGTGGTGGTGGAAGAAAATCACAACGCTCAAGAGGAATAAGGGGATCGAATATTCGCATTAAAGTAAAACTCTCATTAAAAGAAATTGCTGATGGTTCACGCAAGACCATCAAAGTAAAAAAATATGTTGTTTGTGATATTTGTCACGGCAGCGGTGCAAAAGATGCTTCGAGTGTAACCACATGTAAAACCTGCCAGGGATCTGGATATGTGCGCAAGGTGCAAAATACCATTCTCGGTCAGATGGCAACAACGCAAACCTGTCATACATGCAATGGCAGCGGCCAGCAGATAACTGCAAATTGTAATAATTGTCATGGTTCGGGAAGAATGTATTCTGAGGATACAATCAATATAGATATTCCTGCAGGTGTTCACGAAGGCATTGAATTATCGATGAACGGCAAAGGAAATGCCGGAGAAAAAGGCGGCCCTCCCGGCGATCTTTTAATTTCTATCGAAGAAATAAAAGAAGGAGATCTGCGCCGGGAAGGAAATCATGTGCTTTACGAATTATATATCAGCTTTATGGATGCCGCATTAGGAACAAAAGTGGAAGTGCCTACCATCGATGGTAAAGTGCGCATTACAATTCCTGAAGGTACCCAGGGCGGACATATCATGCGATTAAAAGGAAAAGGATTGCCTTCATTAAATCATTATGGAAAAGGTGATCAGATAATTGAAGTACATGTATGGGTTCCAAAGAATTTATCTTCTGAAGAAAAAAAGATGCTGGAAAAATTAAAGACCTCCAAAAATTTCCAGCCAGACGCCAATCATAAAGAAAAAGGATTTTTTGATAAGATGAAAGGGATGTTTGATTGAGCAACAGCCGATACTGGATACTGGATACTGGATGTGGGATGCTGGTAATTCGTGTTTCGTAATCCTGGCTCCTTAACTCATTGCTCATACTTATTTAATTCGCTCGTAAACTCGTTGAGAAAAACTGCCACTAAGTCTCTAAGGACAGAAAGTTGCACAAAGAAAATTTTAAAATGGATTTCTCGCTGAGCCAATTCGCACCATCTGCTAATCCATACCCGAATGCGGAGCGGGCGGGTGCTAATTATGTTTTTTCGTAATTTTAATATCTACAAATATTATTACTATGAAAAAATTACTACTCATTGTGATTTTATTACAGGCCTGCTCTATTTATTCTCAATCATTGAACTGGTATGTGCCGATTGGCACTGAATCAGAGCCGCAGCATATTACTAAGGTGATCATTAACGGACAGCAAATAATTATTTGTGGAATTTATAGCGGTCTCCCCGATTTTGATCCCGGACCCGATGTACAAACACCGGCTGTTTCAGGAACAAATGATCTTTTTATTGCATCATATGGTTTTGCCGGAGATTTCAATTGGGTAACACCTATTCCATATACCAATTATGCAAATATCAATTTTTTAAATGCAGATATTAACGGTGATATTTATATTACAGGAAGTTTTGAAGGTGCAATTTATCTTGATGGTATTACTCCTTTGATTGATGCAAGCTCACCAGGCACGAGCGATATTTTTATTGGTAAATACGATGATACAGGTAATTATATTTGGGGATATGCTGCTGGTTCAGTTGCTAATGATGGCATTGGTGGGTTTGATACCGATCCCTCGGGCAATTTTTATTTATCCGGATTTTATTCTAATGAAATGAATTTCGGACTTGCTGGTCCTCCCGAAATATTACCTGCACCCGGCAGCAATATTCCGGATCTCTATTTTGCAAAATACAATTCCGATGGTGAATTGATCTGGATAAATTCTTTTGGTATTGATGGCTCCTCTGATCTTGGAATGGCAATTAAATACGATGCGGTGGATAATACTTTAATACTTACAGGAGTAAGTCATACCGGTGCCGATTTTGATCCTGGCGCTGGTGTTCATTCAATTACCAGCATGACCTTCGATCTTTTTTTTGCGAGATATAATGCTGATGGTGAATATATTTTCGCAAAACCACTCATCGGAACTAATGGCTCCAATACCATCGGTGAGATCGGATTGAATAATAAAAGAGATATTATCCTTTATGGTAATTATGCTGCAACCCTGGATTTTGATCCCGGTGCAGCTGTCGCAAATAAAATATCTACCGGAGGCAATTTTGATATTTTTATTGCAACATATAAAAGTGCCGGAGGATATAAATTTGCAAATACATTACGCGGAGATGATAATCCTTCTCCACAGGGATTTGACCAGTTGCGCACAGGAAAATATTTTCTTGCCGGTGGTTATCTTAAAAATGTAGATTTCGATTTGGGTGCAACAACTTATTTATTGCCTTATGCCTATCTTCAAAAACCATATTTCGCAGAATATACTTCAACAGGCGGATTGCTATGGGTGTATCCGTTAACGATCACCACTCCTACTCCAACAGCCACAGGATCATTTTCAGATGTCGTAATGGAAGGCGGAACCGGACAATTAATATGCACCGGCCATTTTATTTCCACCATTGATCTTGAGCCGTTAATGGATAATACATTTTATACCTCCGGCCCGACATATTACGATGCATTTATTGCTTCTTACGATGTTTCAGAATTAACTGCTGCATTCAGATTTTCATCATCTGTTGATGAAGCAAATAACTTAATAATTTATCCGCAACCTGCTTCAAATGAAATGATCATTACGGGTATTGATGATAATTTCCCACTCATTGATGAGAACATCACAATTTATAATATGGATGGAAAAAAATTAGACGTCCCTTTTATCATCTCAGAAAATTCAATGCTGATTGATGTTAATGATTTACCTGATGGGATGTATATTTTTTCTGTGAAGAATGATCTAAAGATTAGAACAGGAAAGTTTATTATTCAGCATTAATTATCCTGGTGATTAAAATCCCTCATAGTCTACCGGGGTTAAAAGGAAAAAAATCTGCGCTCATCCGCTCAATCAGCGTTATCCGCGTTCCTGTCAGTTCACTACTCCGAAACATCCAAAAACCCGGAAACCGATTCCCCTTTCAATTCATTGATCAACTCTTCAATATCCATCATTTTTTGTTCTCCGCTATGCATATTTTTTATTGAGATCTTATTTTCGGCAATTTCATTTGATCCTATGGTTCCGGTGTAGGGGATCTTTTTATCATCAGCATATTTAAATTTCTTTCCGATCTTAAATGCAATATCAGGATATATTTCGCAGCGGATGTTTGCGTTTCTCAATGTGTTTGCATACAATAAACATATTTTTTCTGCATCAGCATCAAAAGGGATAAATAAAACTTCAGTGCGCTTTAATGCAGATTCCGGAAATAAATTTAATTCGCTCAGCACATCGTAAATCCTATCGAGGCCAAATGATATTCCCACTCCACTCATATTGGGTAATCCGAATATACCGGTGAGGTCATCATATCTGCCACCTCCTAAAATGGAACCTATCTTCACATCATTTGAGATCACTTCATAAATTGTTCCCGTATAATAACTCAATCCCCTGGCAAGTTTAAGGTCGAAATCAAGCATTACTTTTTCATTGGCAACACCTGATATTTTTTCAAATAATTCTTTTAGCTCCAAAACACCCTGCTTTCCTTTTTCACCGGTAAATGTTATTTCCAGGAATTTTATTTTTTCATCAATGCTTCCGTTAAAATTAATTATGGTGGAAATTTTATTGATCTGATCTGCATTGAATCCAGCATTTGTCAATTCGGTGCTCACGCCATCAATTCCTATCTTATCCAGTTTATCAATAATTCCCGGTAACATTAAATTTTTCTCCGTCTCCCCAATATATTCGCTAATACCATCAAGAATTTTGCGGTTGTTCAAACGGATGGTAACGCTAAGATTTAATTTTGAAAATACATCTTTGATCATCATCACCAGTTCAGCATCTATCAATAAACTATTACTGCCAATTGCATCTGCATCGCATTGATAAAATTCGCGGTACCTTCCTTTTTGCGGACGATCGGCACGCCATACCGGCTGTATCTGGTAACGTTTAAATGGAAATGTAATTTCATTTTGATTCATTACAACATATCTTGCAAAAGGAACTGTGAGATCGTAGCGCAATCCTTTTTCAGAAATTTGCGTGAGCAGTTTATTTGAATTTTTTTCTCCTAACAAATTCCCGTCAGCTTCTTTTAAATAATCGCCGCTGTTTAATATTTTGAATACCAATTTATCTCCTTCCTCACCATATTTTCCCATCAACGTTGAAAGATTTTCCATCACAGGTGTTTCCAACGGTTGAAATCCATATAATTCATAAACATTCCTGATCGTATCGATAATATAATTCCGCTTCGCAACCTCTTCGGGACCGAAATCCCGCGTTCCTTTCGGGATCGATGGTTTTATTTTACTCATAGGGCAAAATTAAGGTATCAATGTGCTAATGTACTAATGTGGCTCCTGTCTTCCGCAACTTTCCCTCCCGCAGATTTAGCAGGTTTTCTCAGATGAATAATTAAGCAGTAAACCATTAAGCTAAGACCCAGATCTATTGCCAACCGCCAACTGCCCACTGCCAACTACTCTTTATCTCCCGAAGATTTCGCAGATTTATTTTTACAAGCAGTACTACAATTCGCAATTTTGTTCAATTCGAAATTCGCAATTCTTAATTCTTATATTTATTTATTATCGCATCACAGGCTTTATCCAGCATGCGATACACTTCTTCATATAGATCTTCATCATAATACGGATCGGGGATAGCAATATTTTTTCCGGGTTCAACGAGGTTCATGATCAGTTCTATTTTCTTTTTTTCTTCCTCGCTCTTTGTCTGATAAATGACATCATTGTAATTAGAACTGTCCATGGTGAAAATAAGGTCAAATTGTTCGAGATGATAGGGTGAAAATTTTTGTGCCCGTTGTTTTGAAATATCTATTCCATATTTTTTCGCAATGCGCTGACTCCTCGGATCGGGTGCTTCATTCAAATGCCAGCTTCCGGTACCGGCACTTTGCACAACCCAATCCAGCCCATGTTTGTTGATCTTATTCCTGAGAATTCCTTCCGCCAACGGACTTCGGCAAATATTTCCCAGACAAACCATCATTATTTTCATGTACGGCAAATTTAATTCATTCTGGTATCTATCGCTCGTAAACTCGCGGAACAGCCATAGCCACAAAGCCTCAAAGAACACAAAGTTTCGCGAAGAAATAATAAGATATTACGTATCTCCTGATCTGCGTTTATCTGCGCAATCTGCGGGCGGATTTTACTTATCAATGTTAGCGCTCTTTAACC